>JAUZEX010000429.1 GCA_030838815.1 Actinomycetota bacterium | reverse complement strand
TGGTGAGCGTCGACGCCAACGCTTTGGCTTTCGAGTCGGCGGTGGTGAACCGTTCGAGGAGATAGCCGAGCCCGATGACCGCGACCCCGATCGCCCCGGCGCTCAACGCCAGGTTGAGGACCCCCATCTCGGCGGCGAGAGCGGTGACCTTCCCGGCCATCAGACCGAGAACGACCGTGACCTGTTCGAAGCGGAGCGCGGCGAATTCCCACACCGTTTTGGCCAGCGCCGGGATCAGGAACGCGGTGTAGGCGGCGGCGGTGGCGATCACGAACCCCTTGTGGTCCTTCAGGAATCCGCCGACGGTGGTGACCACCCCGCCGGCTTTCTCCAGCGCCGACAGCAGCGGCGGGCCGACCGCTTTGGCCACGTCGGCGACCCCGCCGGCGAACGACTGGACGGCCGGCATCGCGTCCTTGGCCACAGAGGCGGACCAGTTCTCGATCGCCGTCTTGGCTTTCCCGATCGCTCCCGGCAGGGTCTTCCCGTACGCCTCTGCCGACCCGCCGAACTCCTTGGTCAGCTCGGCGAGGATCACCTTCTGGGCCGACATGACATCGCCACTCGCGACGAACGCGCCGATCGACGCCTTCTGCTGGTCGGTGAGGAGCACACCGACACGGCGCAGCGCCGTCACCCCGGCGATCGGGTCCTGAAGGGCTTTGCCCACCTGCATCGACGCCGCCTGGAGGTCCTCACCCAACGCCACCGACATGTTCAGCGCGGCTTTGGTGGCCTGGTCGAACACATCGTTGCCGGCCCCGACACCGTTCTTGATGTTCGTGAAGGTGAGGAGGAGGTTTTCGCCGCCCTGGACGACCTCGTCGTCGACGCCCGACAGCTTCGCCAGGCTGTCGGCCATGGTGTGGACATGGACAGCCGAGACCTGCGCCGCGCCACCCGTCGACATGATGGCGGCGGCGGTCTGCGCCGCCGCGACCTGTTCCTCACCGAGGCGTTTGACGGCCTCGGTGGCGAACGCCACCACGCTCGTGGCCACCCCCGCCATCCCCGCCGCGGCCGCCACACCCGAGCTGGAGATCCCGGACAGTTTCCCCTCGAGCTTGGCGAAGACGCCCTCGGTGTTCTGCGCGCCCTGTCCCGCCTCGGCAAATCCCTTCTTCAGGCCGGTGGTGTCGCTCAGGAACCGGAGGACGACCGATCTGTCGGCCATCAGGCCTCGATGGTGGCGGCGAGCCGGTCGAGGACGGAACGCAGCGCGTTGGCGATGGGAGCTTTGTTCCGGTCGAACGATTCGTGCATGACCTGGTGCGGCTTGATGTTGTGAGGGCCGCGCTGGCCGGGGCGTGGGCCGGTCCCCCAGTAGACGGCCTGGGCGTAGGGGGTGCGGGCCGTGCCGAGAACGACCTGGGCGGCGGTCTGCGTCGAGCGGGCCCTGAGCGTCCCGGCGAGTTTCCCGGACCGGACCGGGATGTGGCGGCGGGCGTCGACCACGATGATGTTGGCCACCTCGTTGAGTCCCTTACGTAGCTCGCTTGGCAGGCGGCCTTCCGCTGCCTTGAGGGCGTTGCGGAGTTCGCGGATGCCGGTCACCTGGATGGTCCACGCCACGTTCCACCTCTTTTCGTCCGAAAAATGGTCACAACGGGTCATGGTGTTGCGGGTGGCGGCCGGCGCATCGTGAAAGCCGACCATCGAACCGAGAGAGGTAGCGAGATGCAGAGGGCCACCCGGGCGATGACCACCGATGAGCACGAGCGGTGGATGCGCCGCACCATCGACCGGGTCATCGGCGCTGTCCTTGTCGTGGGTATCTCCGGCGGGCTGCTGTTCTACTTCCACACCCGCTCGGTCAACGGCGACCGGCACGCCCAGCAGACGGCCTGTGTCGATCTGGGCCGACCCGCCGACTGTTAGGCCGGGCGGAGCACGACCCTGACGCCTTTCTCGCCGTCAGGAACTTTGCTGGCCGCGGTGCTGATGGCGGCGCAGCCGTAGCAGCGGATCGGTGTCGCTTCGAATGTCGGGTCGGGCCGGTGGCGGCCACGCCCGTCGATCCAATCGGTTTCGCTCGTGCCGCAGTCGGGGCACACCGCCGCCGTGGCGGCCAGCCAGGCCAGCACCTTGTCCTGGTCGTCGTCGAGCCACAGCGGTTCGCCGGGTCTGGGCCACGGCCGGCCTAAGAAGAGGCTGTGGGGGATGCCACGGTCGGCGCACCATCCGATTTCGGCGCGGTAGGCGCCGTCCCGCTCGAGTCTTTTCCCAGGTCGAGTGTCACCCGCCGGCTGTTGACCTCCACCGCCGCCGAGAACAACGCCGAGAGTTCCGCCAGGTTCCAGTCCGGGCTTTCCCACAACTCGGCGACTTCAGCGAGGGTCATCTTCGGTTCCTCGAGGCTGGCGGCGACCACCGCCGGCGGGAACGTGTACGCGTTGTAGTTGAGGTCGCCGCCGGCTGCTTTCGCCTCGACGATCTGATCGGCGACCGGCGGGTGGGCCCGGACCAGCTCGTCGTAGGCGACATGGCCGATGGCCCGGAACCGCAGGGTGACCACGGCGTCGTCGGTGGCGGCCTGGGCGCGCAGACCACCAAGCTCCTCCTTGGCTGCCCACACCGCCGCCTGAGCGTTCTCGTCGTCGGGGCTGAGCCGCAACCGGGCTTCGGCTTCGTCGACTTTCCATTCGGCGTCGCGGACCGCCTGGGCGGCATCCGGATCCAACACGACCTCGATGACCTTCGTGGCCCGCTTCTTCTTGGACCTGAGGTGGTCGGCGGTGGCGGGACGGGCCATCGATCAGGACCCTGCCGCCGGCACCACGGCCTCCTGCTCGGGAGCTTCGGTGATCGCGAACGCCGCCTGGAACTTCGCCGCTTCGTTGCTCATCGTCCACTGGTCGTTCACGCCGGTGGAGATGGCCGGCCACACCTCGGCCCGCAGACCCGGGGTGTCGCCGTAGGGGAAGAACACGAGGAATCCTTCGGTGCCCTTGACGAGCGCGTCGCGGATGGCGTCGTCGGCGTCGTCGTCGTAGAAATCGAGGGTGGACGTCGGCGACGTGTCCTCGCCGGGGATCTGCGTCGTGAACGTCGTGGACAGCTTCGGGGTCATGATCGGCGAGTTCGAGAACTGGAACCCGTTGATAGCGGCGACCGCCGGCGTGAGGTCCGTCCCGGCGGTGACCTCCGCCCGCGACGGTGCGGTGAGCGAGGCGACGGTGGGACAGAAATGGATCTCGCTGAGTCCCCTGCGGAAGAAATCGGACATGGGGCGTACCTCTCCTCTGGTCGGCTTACTGGGTGGGGCGGAACCGGCGGTCCTGGCGGCGGACCTCGACGTGGCAGGTCGCCACCCACGCCGGACGGGCGTAGGCGGCCGGCAGGTCGTCGCTGTGGGAAATCTCCCAGTCGACCGATCCCCAGTGGGCGGCGAGGAGCACATCGACTTCGGTGACGATGTCGCGGGCGGCGAGCTGGGCCGCGGCAGCGTCGACTTCGGCGTCGAACACGATCCGCACCGCGAACACCCACGAGGTGGCGGTGAGACGGGCGTCGGCGACGGTGAGGAGGACCGGTTCGTCGAGGTCGGCGATCCGACCTGGGCCCGGGTCGTAGTCGAGGGCCATGGTGATCCCGTCGACCGCGACCTGGCCGCCGGGGGCGAGCGTGTCGAACAGCTCGGCGATCGCCCCGGCCGGCGTGTCCCTGGCCATCAGGACCCTCCGGCCACGTCGGCGCGGACGGGGGCCCGGCGGATGAGCCGAACGACGAGATGGTGGGGACCCGCCGGGGAGCGGGCCACCACCGGCGGGGCGGCCACCTCGTAGGTGACGTCGTCGACGACGACCAGGTCGAGCGTGTCGATCGTCACGTCGGGGAGGAGGAACAGCTCCCAGTCGGACAGGACCACGTCGCCGTCGCGGACCGAGTCGGTGACCGCGGTCTGCTC
>JAUZEX010000417.1 GCA_030838815.1 Actinomycetota bacterium | reverse complement strand
CACCTGCTCCAGTTCGCCCACATGGGCTCGCTCTTCTCCGCCGAGCTGCTCGGGATCGAGAAGCCGGAGGTGCGGCTGCTCTCGATCGGCGAGGAGCCGGAGAAGGGCAACGCGCTCACGCTCGAGGCTCATCGACTGCTCAGCGAGGACAGCCGCCTGAACTTCGGTGGCAACGCCGAGTCGCGCGACCTCCTGCGTGGCGCCGCCGACGTCGTCGTCACGGACGGCTTCACCGGCAACGTCGCCCTCAAGACCATCGAGGGGGGCATGCGGACCCTGCTCCGCCTCACCGCCGAGGCCCTGAACCTCCCGGTGGGCGACGCCCGAGTCGGCGAGGTCCTCGAGCCGGTCCTCGGGCCGGCGGTGGCCCAGTACGATCCCGATGCCTTCGGTGGCGCCGTCCTGCTCGGTATCGACGGCGTCTGTGTCATCTCTCACGGCGCCAGCAACGCCCGCAACATCGACACCGCCATCCGGCTGGCCGCCGAGTGCGCCGAGGCGGGCATCGTGCATCGTATGAAGGAGGCCATCTCCCGCCATGAGTAGAGATTCGGTGTCTGAGACCCCCGCCCGTCCGGTGGACGCCGACGAGGTGTTCCGCATCATCCGGGAGCGGCTGGCCGACATCCTCGAGATCGAGGAGAGCCGGATCACCCTCGAGGCCAGCTTCGCCGAAGACCTGTCGGCCGATTCGCTGGCCCTCATCGAACTGGTGGAGGCCATCGAGCAGGAGTTGGAGGACCGGGCCGAGGGCTTCCGGATCGAAGACGAGGATCTGGCCGATCTGCGCACCGTTCGCGACGCGGTCGACTACGTCGTCGAGCGTGTGGGCTGAGGGGGTCGGGCAAGTCGTTGGCCGACAGCTCACTCGACCGCCTGGAGGACCTGCTCGGACGGCCGTTTGACGACCGGAGCCTCCTGGCCCGCGCCCTGGCGCACCGGTCGTTCTGCGCCGAGAACCCGTCCATCGAGTCCAACGAACGCCTGGAGTTCCTCGGCGATGCCGTTCTCGGACTCGTCGTCACCGACTTCATCTACCGGGCCTTCCCGCACCTCCCGGAAGGGGAGCTGGCCAAGGTGCGGGCGTCGGTCGTGAACGCCGGGGTCCTGGCGGAGCTGGCCACCGAGATCGAGCTGGGCACCTTCGTGCTGCTCGGGAAGGGCGAGGGCCTGTCCGGGGGGCGGGAGAAGCCATCGATCCTGGCCGACGCCATGGAAGCGGTACTGGCGTCGACCTACCTCGACGGCGGATGGGACGCCGCCTACAAGCTGGTGATGAGCCTTCTGGGGGAGCGGATCGCCGCCGCCGCCGAGGGCCCCGGCGGGCAGGACTACAAGACGCGCCTGCAGGAACTGGCGGCACGCCGCTTCGACCAGATGCCCCGCTACGAGGTCCGCGACGAGGGCCCTGACCACGCCAAGCGTTTCTACGCCAACGTCGTGCTCCAGGGGACGCCCCGGGGGCGGGGCGAGGGACGGTCGAAGAAGCAGGCCGAGCAGGCCGCCGCCCGCAAGGCGTGGGAGTGGCTGCGCGACGAGGCGGCCGCGGTGGCCGCCGCCGAAGCGGCGGAGGCCGCCGCCGCAGCGGCCGAGGCCGCCGCCCTCGTGACCCGTCCTCCGTCGGACGGGCCCGCGGCGGAGACGCCGGAACCGTTGGAATCCGGGCCGGTCGAGGAAGGTGCCGGAGCTTCCTGAGGTCGAGGTCGTCCGCCGCGGGCTGGAGCGGGAGGTGGCCGGCCGGAAGGTGACCTCGGTGGCCGTCACCGGCGCCCGGACGGTGCGGCGGCATCCGCCGGCCGCCCTGACCGATCGCCTCCGGGGCGCCACCCTCGGCACCGCCGGCCGGATCGGCAAGTTCCTCCTCGTGCCCCTCGACGACGGGGCCGACACCCTGGTCATCCACCTACGGATGTCCGGCCAGCTGCTCTTGACCTCCCCCGGGTGGCCGATGGCCCGGCACACCCACGCCGTCCTCGGGCTGTCCGACGGGCGGGAGCTGCGCTTCGTCGACCCCCGCACCTTCGGGGAGCTGTTCGTGGCCGAGAGCCCGGTGGTCGCCCTGGCCCACCTCGGCCCCGACCCCCTGTCGGCGGGCTGGTCGGCCGCCGTCCTCGGGCGGGGACTGGCCGGGCGGACAGGCCGGCTCAAGCTGCTGCTCATGGATCAGCGGTTCGTGGCCGGGATCGGGAACATCTACTCCGACGAGGCGCTGTTCGAGGCCCGCCTGCGCTTCGACCGCCCCGCCGGGTCCCTCGACGGCGGTGAGGTCGCCCGCCTGCACCGGGCGGTGCGGTCCACGCTGCGGGAGGCGGTCGTCCACCGGGGCTCGTCGCTGCGCGACGCCCAGTACGTCGATCTCTTCGGCGCCCCCGGGGCCTATCAGGCCCGCCATCGGGTCTACGGGCGGGAAGGCGAACCCTGCCCCCGCTGCGGGGAGCCCGTCCGCCGGATCTCGCTCGGCGGGCGGTCCACCTTCCTCTGCGAGAACTGCCAGCCGTGACAGGGCCCGAGCCGGAGCCGATCCGCCGGCGG
>JAUZEX010000411.1 GCA_030838815.1 Actinomycetota bacterium | reverse complement strand
TCGGCGACGAAGATGACGGCGAAGGCGGTCGTGGCCACGCGCCGGTGGCTGCGGGCCTCCCGGTCGACGATCTCTGTCGCGTCACCGGTGTCGGACTCCCGGAACACGTAGACGGCCCCGACGGCGAACAGGCCTGCCACCAGCGCCTCGACCGCCCGGTGGGGCAGGAGTTGGACCAATCCCACCCCGATGGTGGCGGCGATCACCACATGGACCGCGAAGGCCGCCGCGGCGCCGAGCCATACGGCCCGCGGATGACCCCGCGACGCCATCAGGACGGTGGCGAACATGGTCTTGTCGGGAAGCTCCCCGATGAAGATGACCGGGAAGACGGCGGCGATGACGGAAGGATGCATCGCCCCTAGTTTCCACCCCTCCGGCCGCGGAAGGCCCCTTCGGTCAGCTGGCGCTGTCCGCCGCGATGTTGCGCAGCCAGCGGGCCACCCAGATGGGATCGACGTCGAGGCCCTGTTCGTCCCGCAGGTGGGCGACGTGCTCGGCCAGCGTCCATTCAGGGTGAAGGGCCTGGGCCTGGCACACGATCTGCCAGCCGGTCAGCTGCGAGCGGTCGTGCATGGCGAGGGGCTCCTGGGGTCGTCGAGGCTCGGAACGGTCGCCGCGATCGGCGAATAACGGCCTGGAACACCCATCGGCATCGGGGCCCGGTTCCTGAAGCGGCTCGGTCACCGCCCTCCCGTCGCCACGACCGTCTCGGCTCGGAGGCGGTCCAGCAGCTCCCCCAGGTCGACGACCGCGACGCCCACCATTGCGTCCGCGATGCCGTAGGGGATCACGAGCCGCTGTCCGTGGAGGAGGGGCCCGCAGGAGTACACGACGTTCGGGACGTACCCGTCCCGCTCACTGTCGTCCGGGCTCATGAGCGGGGCCGACAGCTGGGCCAGCACCTTGGTCGGGTCGTCGAGGTCGAGCAGGATGGCGCCGATGCAATAGACGCGCATGGGCCCGACGCCGTGGGTGAGGACGAGCCATCCCTCGGGGGTCTCGACCGGTGAACCGCAGTTGCCGAGCTGGAGGAGTTCCCACGGCCGCTCGGGGGACTGGAGCGTGGTGGCGGCCTCCCAGGACCGGCAGTCGTCGGAGGTCGCCACGGCGTTGCTTTCGCGGTCCCAGCGGGACAGGGCGACGTACCGGCCGCCGATCCGCCGGGGGAACAGGGCCAGCCCCTTGTTCTTCGCCGCCGTCCCGGTGAGCTGCGTGACCCGGAAGCGACGGAAGTCGGTCGTCTCCAGCAGCTGGGGGGCGACGTGGACGCCGTCGAAGGCCGTGTACGTCGCGTAGTAGGTGGGGGTCCCGTCGTCGTCCACGAAGCGGACGAACCGGGCGTCTTCCATACCGTGGCTCTCCGTGGGCCCCGTCGGGAGGAGCACCCGCTCGGCGATGGTGGAATCGTCCGGGAACTCCGTGTCGTAGTTGGAGAGGGCGATCTCCCGGAACTGGTCGATGGTCGTCCGGACGCCGCTGTGGGTCACGCCCTGCGCCTCGAGGCCGGCCAGCGCCCGGTCGAGCTCGCTCGGGGAGAACCGGGCGGGGAGGGAGTCGAGCACGAACGCCGCGCTCTCGCCCTGTTCGCCGAACTCGGCCAGTGTCCCCCGGAAGAGCTCCCGCTCGTAGACGGTCTCGACGGGTCGTCCCGAGACGAGAAAGGGGCCGGGATCGTCGACGCTGACGGCCCCGTCGGGTCCGATGACACCGGTGCGGAACTCGATGCAGGAGATGTGTCCCTCGCCGACCCCCCGGAGGCTCATGACGAACCGGGCTGCGCCGGGCGCCGTGCCCCGCTGGTCGGGATGGAGGACGATCGAGGGGTTGAACACGGCGGCCGCCTCGACCGAATACTCGGCGGTGAAGAAGGCACCCAGGAGCAATCGGCGTTCGGATGACGGCGGGGCGCCCGCGCTTAGGCGGTGGGCGACGATGTTGAAATGGTCCTCCAGCGTGGCGCGGAACTGGCGGTGGCGGCTCCCGAACCC
The DNA here is from genome assembly GCA_030838815.1 of Actinomycetota bacterium. GTDB lineage: Bacteria > Actinomycetota > Acidimicrobiia > IMCC26256 > BP-133 > BP-133. Next base: position 4,926 of record JAUZEX010000411.1, on the reverse strand, counting down.
GGTGAGGACGGCGTCGAGGGCGGCCGCCACCTCGTCGTCCGACAGGGCCAGGATCCGGTCGACGACCCCGGCGGCCCGGGATTCGCCATTGCCCATCAACTCCTGGCCGGGAAGGAACAGCCGGGTGACGACGCGTCCGGGATCGGGTCGCAGCCGGAGCGGGGTCCTTGTCACCAGGGGCGCCCCGACGGCTCTGATCACGGCTGCGTACCGGCGAGGCGGATGCCCTGCTGCAGCGTGGAGATGAGGGCGATGGTCGACTCCGCACCCTGGTTGTCGTTGCGGCCGTCCCGCTCCAGACCGTCGTAGCCGCCCCCGGTCTGACGGTCATACATGGGGACGTGCGTGTCGTTCTCGCCCAGGAACCAGGCCACCGCCCGGTTCACGCCGGCCGCGAACCGGTCGTCGCCCGTCAGCAGGTAGGCCCGGGCGCAGGCGTCGGCCAGGGCGGCGGCTTCGATGGGCTGCTGGTCGAACCCGGGCCGGGGCTCCCCGGGGCCCCAGCCGCCCACCGGGGTCAGCGAAAGCCGGTCCCCGGCCGTCTCCAGGTCGAGGAGCCAGCCGAGCAGGTGGAGCCCCTGGTCGACGAGGCGGTCGTCGTCGAGAGCCCCGCCGGCGGCGAGGAGCGCCTCGGCCCAACTGGCGTTGGCGTAGCCGAGGCGGGGCTCTGGCCACGGCCAGGCCTCGTCGGAAGAGATCCCCGAGAGGACGGCGCCGGCCGTCTTCAGGAGATCCAACGCCGGCCCGTGGTCGGACCGCACGGTGAGGACCTCGGCCGCGCCCAGGGCGGCGAAGGCCATGGAGCGGGGGGACGGAGACCGGCAGGCGGCGCCGGCTTCGAAGTGGACGAGGGCGTCGGCGCGGAAGCGGGCCGACCGGCCCCGGGCGGCGGCCGTCCCTGACCCCCAGAGGGAGCGGCCCCACCAGTCACCCAGACCGGGCTGGTCTTCCCATCGGCGGTCGTAGCCGAGCCGGTTGTGGCTCGCTCCGTCCCCGGCCTGGGCGTGGACGAGGAAGGCGAGACACCGTTCCCCCAGCGTGGCCAGCGCAGCCGGGGGTGACGGTTGGCGGCAGATGACGACCAGCGCCCGGGCGACGTCGTCGGTGCAGTAGCCGGACCGGCGGCGGGGCACTGCGCCCCGGGCATGCTCGAGAACGCCCGTGTCGTCGCTGAGACGGAGCAGATGATCGAACGGGGGCTCCGGGACCGTCATGCCACGGCGGCGTCTGTTCCCTGCATCAGATCCTCGGCCAGAGCCCGGTACTGCGCCGCCACCGCCGGCCACAGGAGTTGTGGGGCCACGGCCGCCGCCTTGGCGCTCAGACGGTCGGCGAGCCCGGGCTCGGTCAGGACGCGCCGCAACGCCGTCGCCATCGCCGCTGCATCGCCATGGGGGACGAGCAGGCCGGTCCCCCCGCCGAGAAGTTCGACGGCGTGGGGGAACCCGGTTGCGATCACCGGCTTCGCCGACGCCAGGGCTTCGACCAGCACACCGGACGTGACCTGCTCCCGGGAGTCGTAGGGGAGGATGACGACGTCGGCCTCGGAGACGATCCGGCCCAGCGCCGCGACCGAGAGGTAGCGGTCGTCGAACTCGAGCAGGTGACCGACGCTGTTGCGCTTGGCCCGCTCCAGGAGCTCATGGCGGTAGGCCTCGCCCTCCCGTTCGACGACCCGCGGGTGGGTCTCGCCGACGACGAGGTAGCGGGGCTCGGGGTCGAGATCGGTCAGCGCTCCGAGGGCGTCGACCACCCACTCGATCCCCTTGCCCGGGCCGAGCAGGCCCCAGGTCAGGATCGTCGGGCGGCGCGGCAGCGATGCCGGGCCGGAATGCGCCGGGCGGGCACCGTCGGCGCGGCGGTTGTCGGGCGCGCCGTGCGGGATGAGCGCCACCCGGGCCGGGTCGACGACGTAGCCCTGGAGCAGACGGCGGCGGGCGGTCGGCGTCATCGTGACCACGGCGTCGGCGGCGGCCAGTACCCGCTCCAGAACGTCGCGCTGATGCAGGGTCGGGTCGACCAGGACGGTGTGGAGGACGACGATGACGGGCACCTTGAGCCGCTCGAGCACGGACAGGACCTGGTCGCCGTCGGGCCCGCCGTAGATGCCGTACTCGTGCTGGACGACGACGGCGTCGAAGCCGTTGAGGATGGCGGCGGCCTCGGCCTCGCCGCCCGGCGAGCTGGTGAGGAGGTGGTGGACAACCTCCGGTCCGGCGCTGCGCTGCGGGCGGTCGACGACGCGGACCACTCCGACCCGGGTGGCGGGCGCCGCGGCCCGGAACTCTCCGGCGAGCGCGGCGGTGAAGGTAGCCAGACCGCATTCGGTCGGCGGGTAGGTCGAGAGGAATCCGTAGTTCCGGGGCATCTGCGCGGCAGCCTCCTGGTTGGGAAGGGCCGCGGGAACGCCCGCGACTACGACGACCATAGCGGCAAATTACTGGTACGGTGAAGTTGGAAAACCTTAGGAGGGGCAATGCCAGACAAGTCACCTCGAAAGCCGAGCGCCAAGAAGGTTCCCGACAAGTCACTCAAGGAAAAACGGCAGGACAAGAAGGACAAGAAGGCCCCTCATACCGGCTTCGGGAGCTGATAGACGGGCGGTAAGCCGTCGTTATTGATCAGATCACCTCTCCGGGTTTAGGTAAATTGAGTCCCCGCTATAGCGTCGAAAGAGACGGGATAGTTGGCCGGTCCGGTCAGCGAGGAACTCCTCGACGCCGATGTCCAGCCACGCCTGTTCCGCGGGAGGTGACAGCCGGCGAGCGCCGGCTCGGCGGGCCAGTAGTTGACGCCGAGGCGGAAAGCAGCCGCATCAGCAGGATCAGGCGTCTCAGCGGGCATGGTCGAGGACTTCGGCGTAGGCGGCGAGGTAGTCGTCCGTCATCCGGTCGCGATCGAACCGGGCCACGGCGCAGGCCCGTATGGCAGCCCGATCCAGGCCGGCCACCCGGGGGACGGCGGACACGGCCTGCTCGACGTCGTCCACCAGCGCACCGGTGCGGCCGTCGTCGACGAGTTCGGGCATCGAACCGCGCCGGAAGGCCACCACCGGCGTCCCGCACGCCATGGCCTCCACGACGCTGAACCCGAAGGGCTCATCGAAGCCGATGAGGTGGAGGAGGGCCACCGCTCCGCCGAGGACCTCCGGGCGTCGGTCAGCGTCGACCGGACCCAGGTACCGGACGCGTTCGCCATCGATGTGGGGCGCCACCTGCGCCTCGAAGAAGCGCTCGTCCTGGACGATCCCGGCCATGACGAGCGGCAGGCCCACACGCCGGGCGACCTCGATCGCCTCGACCGCCCCCTTGTCCGGATGGATGCGACCGAAGAACAGCAGGTATCCGCCCCCGGCATCGCCCAGCGGGAAGGCACTGGTGTCGATCCCGTGGTGAATGGTGGCGAGGTAGTCGAGTCGGGGATGCCGGTCCGCCTCGCTGATGGCGACGTAGGCGCCGTGGCGGTTGTACTTCTCGTAGACGGGGACGATGGCCGGCGACGAGAAACCGTGGATGGTGGTGAGCACCGGCGTCGGCACCAGGGCGCTGTACGTGAGGGGCAGGAAGTCGAAGCTGTTGTGGATGAGGTCGAACTCGCCGGCCCGCTCGAACGCGGCCGAGATGTGCAGGCATTCCGACACCTTGGCGTCGGTCGCCGGCCCGTCCTCCGACCAGCCCCGGGCCGCGGTCGACGACAGGCGCGCCGACGTGATCGAGTCCCCCGTGGCGAAGAGCGTGACGTCGACCCCCCGGGCGACCAGTCCTTCGGTCAGGAGCGAGACGAACTGCTCCCAGGGGCCGTAGTGGCGTGGAGGCACCCGCCAGGAGATCGGAGCCAGCACCGCGATCCGCAACGCCCGGTCACCGTGGCCCCGGGCGCTGATGGCCGAGCAGACTCTCGTGGCAGGGCGGACAGAGCCACCAGCCGGGCTGCGCCGACGCGTGCAGGCCCGGATCGGCGGGAAAGTCCTGCTGGCAGCGGCCGCAGCGGCGCAGCCTCACGGAAAGGCCCTCAGGCTCTTCCACCTCAGCGAGCGGTCCGTCCACGTCAGTACCCCTTCCACACCGAAACACCTGCAACTCATTTCTAGAAACATGTTACCATTTCTCACCGTGGGAACCTGGAGCTTCTTCACCAACCATGCCCGTGTTCTCATCTGCGTCGCCCGTGACCCGGGTGTCCGGCTCCGGGACCTCGCCGTTACGCTTGGCATCACGGAGCGGAGCGCGTATGGCATCGTCTCCGACCTTGTCGTCGCCGGCTACGTGGTCAAGGGCAAGGACGGGCGTCGCAACCGCTATACCGTGCAGGCGCAATTGCCGCTCCCGGAGTCCATCAGCCGGGAACGCACCATCGGCGAAGTTCTGAGTCTCCTCGTCGACGCCGACTCCGGCCGACGTCCGACCTCGAGAACCAAGGAGCATCATGCCCACTGACCCCGCCACGACCGCCACCGACGAAGCTTGGCGAGCCGTCGCCGACGACCTGGCCCTCGTCCTCCGGACGACGATGCTGCGCAACCCGAACCTCACGCCGAGGGACTGGGCCCGGGCCCACGCCGCCCTCGAGCGCTACGAGCACGCGGGCGGCGAGATGCCCCTGGTGACGACCGACGTCCGGGAAGCATCCAAGGGCTGAAGACCAAGGCTTACTGACCGCCGGGGTACTCGGCGTCCGTGACGTGCTCCGGCGGGGATCCTCTCCTACAACCGGACATTTCGGACATGGCGGCTATCCACAGGAAGGCAGAAAGCCCCGCCGAGCGGGGCTTTCTTCTGTGGCCGGGGCCCGACGCCTTTTCGTAGTACACTATTCGGATGTGGAGGTGCATCCTTCCGCTGGCCGGCATGGCGTGGCCGATGACGACATCCTCCATGCCGTCGACCACGCAGTGGCAGTCGAGGATGCCGGCGACGATCCCGAACG
>JAUZEX010000394.1 GCA_030838815.1 Actinomycetota bacterium | reverse complement strand
CTGCGGACAGAAGTCCGGCGCCGGCATCGGCGGCGCGTCGGGCGACGGGGCACTGTCGGCCGCCGGCGCGTCACGGGCCGCCACCGGCGACGGTTCGGCCGGCGCCGCCGCCGGGGGGTTGACGACGGCGGACACGGCCACGCCGGGCCAGACCGCCGGGGGGACCGCTGGCCCGTCCGACGGAGCGCCGTCCCCGCCGAGCGGCGCGTCGTCGAGGACCGTGGCGCCGGGGTCGGCCACGGTCGTGTCTGGGCCCGGCGCCCGATCCGGTGGGGCTTCCTCCTCGTCGGCCGGCGGTTCGGGGCGCACCGCCCAGCAGGCGGCGGCGCCGGACGCCGGGTCCCGATCGGCCGCGACCGCGGGTCCGGCCGGCGGAACGTCCGGGCCGGCGGCGGGGTCCGATCCCAGCCCCGGCGCGGCGGCGGGCGGCGCCACCGGTGCGGTCGACCGGACCGGGGTTTCCGACACGGTCATCAAGATCGGCGTCCACGCGCCGCTCACCGGAGCCGCCCCCCTGCCCCAGAACGCCTTCGACAAAGGGAAGGACGTCTACTGGAAGTACCTCGCGGCCAAGGGCGGGCTCCTCGGCCGCAACGTGCAGATCGTCTTCAAGGACGACCAGTTCAACCCGGCCCACGCCGTCCAGGTCTGCCGGGAACTGGTCGAACAGGACAAGGTGTTCCTCGTCTTCGGCGTGGCCGGCTCGGACCAGATCACGGCCTGCGCCCGCTACGCCAACGCCGCCGGGGTGCCGTACCTGTCGGCGGGTGTGAACGAAGACGGGCTCACGGGCCTGCCCAACTACTTCGCCGTGTCGCAGACGTACGCCCAGCAGAACCGCACGATCGCGGCGCTGATCAAGAACCGGATGCACAAGACGAAGATCGCCATCGTCCTCAACGCCACCCCGGCCCTCAACGAAACCCAGCGGAGCATCACGGCCGAGGCCCAGGCAATCGGTTTGACCATCGTCCGCCAGAGCCGGATCAGCAAGCAGGCCAGCGACTCGGAGCTGGTGTCGGAGGCGCAGCAGCTGCGGGCGTCGGGGGCGGAGGCCGTCTACGTCCTCACGGCGCCGGTCAACTTCATCAAGCTGGCCACCAACGCCTACGCCCAGGCCTACAGCCCGCTGTGGACGGGCCCGGGGCTGACCAACGGGCTCAACATCGTGACCGAGGCGGGGTGTCCGGCGGTCGACGGCGCCCGTTGGCTCTCCCCCTTCCCGCAGCTGGACGTCATCGACCGCCTCGACCCCGACTACACGCCGGCCTACAAGAAGTACGCCGGCGGCGAACCGGACGACATCGGCCTCGCCGAGTGGGGGCTCAACAAGACGCTCCACCTGATGATGGACGCCGCCGGGCACGACCTCTCCCGCCAGAGCTTCGTGCGGGCCCTGACCAGCGGCCGGCGGTTCTCGTCCAACGTGTTCCCGTCGGTGGCCTACGACGGCTCGATCCGGTTCGGGGCCAACAGCATGCACGTGCTGCGAGCCGATTGCTCCTCCCGGACGTGGAAGACGGAGACCGCCTTCGCCGAAGGCTTCTGAACGGGCCGAGCCGGCGTCAACCCGGCAATGGTGCCCCGAACGGCTCAGGGCTGTCCGGTGACGACCGATCCTGTCGGTGAGAGCCCGGCCTCGTTGGGCGGCCGCGCCGAAGGAGCTCTGGTCTGATGCGACACGAAGGAGCGCTGGCATCCGCCATCGCCGTCGTCCTGCTGACCGGGGTCGTGTCGGCCACGGCCATGACCGGAACGTTCTCCCCCACCAAGCCGGCGACCTCGGTGGACGGCACCGCCCTCGGCTCGGCGGGTGAGCCCACCACCGGCGCCGGCGCGGCCCAGGGTGGCAACGGTGCCAGGGGTTCGAAGGCGAAGGGCTCCGGGTCGACGGGCCACAGCGGGTCGGGTTCCGCCGGCGGAGCAGCCGGAGGCGCCGGCGCCGGCTCGCCGGCGGGAGGCGGCTCCGACGGCGGCTCGGCGGCGTCGTCCGCCACCAGCGGGTCGGGTCAGGCGGCGGGCGCCGGCAGCGGATCCTCGTCCGGCAGCGGCAGCGGCAGCGGCCCGTCCGGCAGCAGCCCGACCGGCACCGGGTCGACCGGCACGGCGGGCCCGTCCGGGTCGGCGGCGCCCGGTTCCGGGCCATCGGGCTCGGGATCGACCGCGCCGACCTTCAGCGCCGCAGCCCTCGGTGTCCCGGTTCTCGGCGATCTCCTCCGGAAGGTCCCGGCGGGCCAGATCCTCGACGTCGCCAAACTCCTCAACTCGCTCCCTGTCGGCGGACTGCCCCTCGTGGGTCAGCTGCTGGCCGCCGTCCCGGCCAACAACCTGCCGCTGGTCGGCAGTCTCCTCTCGACGGTCACGTCGGGCGACGTCGGCCAGCTCGCCGCCCTCCTCAAGGGCCTCCCGACCGGTGGGCTCCCCGTCGTCGGCCAGCTGCTGAAGACCGTCCCGGTCTCCAACCTGGGAGTCCTCGGCCAGGTGCTGTCCGGTCTCCCGGCCGGCGCCGTCCCGCAGCTGAGCCAGCTGCTCGGCACCTTGTCCCCCACGCAGATCCTCGAAGTGGGCAGCGTGCTGTCGAGCCTGCCCGTCCACGACCTGCCGATCCTCGGCCAGCTGCTCACCTCGTCCGGCAGCGGCGGCCTGCTGGGCGGACTCCTCGGCGGCTCCGGCGGAGGGCTCCTCGGCGGTCTCCTCGGCACCGTCACCGGGCTGCTCAGTTCGTCGGGCCTCTCGTCGGCCGGCATCCCGATCGTCAGCGGCCTCCTGAGCTCGATCAGTTCCGGCAACCTGCCGCTGGTGGGCAACCTGGTCTCGGCGCTGCCGGTCGCCCAGCTCCCGATCCTCGGTCAGCTGCTGGGCGGTCTCCCCGCCTCCGGCCTCCCGGTCGTCGGCCAGCTGTTGGGCGCGGTCCCCGCCGGCGGTCTGCCGCTGGTCGGAAACCTGCTCGGCCCGGTGGCCGGCAGCGGCGCCGGCCTCCCCGTCGTGGGCAACGTCCTCTCCGGTTCGGGCGGCCTGCCGCTCGGGAGCCTCCCGGCCGTGGGCAATCTCCTCGGCGGCCTCCCGCTGCAGTCGATTCCGGTGGTCTCCCAGC
>JAUZEX010000367.1 GCA_030838815.1 Actinomycetota bacterium | reverse complement strand
TCGAGCTCCATGGGCATGAGCAGTGATGGGCCTTCCCAGAGCATGCGCGGCTTCAGTCGCCGCAGCCAGCTCCTCGAACGTGTACTGCGACTCATGCGGCCCCCACCCAGGAGTGATCACGCCGCCGGTTGCCATGATCTTGATCACGTCCGCGCCCCGGGCGACCGGTTCAGCGACAGCTGCTTGCATGGCCGCGATGCCGTCGGCTTCGCCACCCAAGAACCAGCAATGGCCTCGGCTCCGTGTGATGGGCGGTCCAGCAGCGACGATGTCAGGGCCCGCTTCGGGCTCGGCAGAGTACTCGCCACGCAGAGCGACCGATCGTCTGATGATTCGCTGCGTTCTCCGGGTCGAAGGCGAGGTGTACGTGAGCATCGATCAATCCCGGGAGGAGGGTCACATCGCCAAGGTCGAGCACCTGCCAGTCACCAGAAGGGCAGGCTCTACCGCTGTCGACAGCCGCAATGCGCGAGCCGTCAATGACAACGAGCGGAAAGTCCTTATACAGAGCCCTTCCGTCGAAGACCCGCGCCGCCCGGATTGCGAACACGTTTCCCTCGATTCGTCAGGCGACCGGTGTGCGCTTGTATTACGCCACGCCCCCGCCCGTTCCGGCAACCCTTCGCGTTCGGGACCTTGACCAGGCAATCCCTCCATCCGCCCGGAAGCGCGGATGTCTCCATGCCGACGCATAGCCGATCAACCTGCCCTAGGCGGGACGTCAACCGTCCAAGCGAAGAACCACCGGCGCACCCGTGTCCCGGCGGCCCGGCCGGTGAACAGGCCCGTGCCGCCGCCCCGCCGCGGAGCGCCTCGATCAACTCGGCGATGCCTCGGGCGCAGGCCGACCAGCGGGCCTCACCCGTTACGTCCATCGCGCTCGGAAGGCTTCGGTGGGGTTCCCGCCGCCACCGGAGGGATACGGTCAACCCACGGAAAAATGGCTTGGAGTTGACTGGCGAGCCGGAGCAGGGTCGCCTCGTCGGCGAAACGGCCGACGAGTTGCACACCGATCGGTAGGCCCCCCTCGGTCCAGGCAAGGGGGAGGCTTATCGCCGGCTGACCGGTGATGTTGAACATGGCGGTGAACGGGCAGTACTCGTCGAACAGCTTGCGGATCCACGCTTCGGGGCGTAGGGACGTGTCGTCCTGGTTGAGCTCGCCGAGCCGCCAGGACGGGCGTGCGGTGGGCGGCAATACGAGCACGTCGACGGTCTCGAAGAACGCCCCGATGCTCCGGGAGACGGCGTTGCAGCCCCCGTAGCTGTCGAGCAGCTCGACTGCCGACGTGGCGTTGCCGCGCTCAATCATCGCCATGGTCACGCCCTCGACGGTCTCGGCGGACGGCGGCCGACCGAGGGCTTGTTCGAGTATGGCCGCCCGATGCGCCAGGGCAACCGCCCAACTGGTCAGCAGCGTCCTGTGGAGCTGCTCAGGATCAATGGCGGGCGTGCCTTCCGCCACGTCGTGCCCGGCGGCATCCAGGGCCCGGGCGGTCGCCTCGACCGCGGTGCGGCACTCGGGCGCCACGGGGCAGCCCGACCAGGCGTCCGCCGTCCAGCGGATTCGAAGCCGACCGGGGTTTGCGCCGACTTCGGCCGCGTAGGGCCGGGCGGGGGGCGCGATCAGGTACTTGTCGCCCGGCACGGGGCCGTGCAGGACATCGAGGGCTGCCGCCACGTCGCGTAGCGTGCGGGCGATCACGAAGTCGTGCGCCAAGCCGTGGACGGACTCCCAGACGTTTGGAGCGATCGGGATCCGCGCCCGCGTCGGCTTCATTCCGACCACACCACAGAGCGACGACGGGATCCGGATCGAGCCCGCCGCGTCGGTGGCGTGGGCGATGGGCAGCGCCCGGGCGGCCACCAGCGCCGCCGCCCCGCCGCTCGACCCGCCGGCGCTGCTGGTGGCATCCCACGGATTGTGCGTCGGCCCGTGGGCCTTGGGCTCGGTGGTGGCGTTGAAGGCGAACTCTGGCGCGCGGCTGCGGGCGACGACCCGGAGGCCGGCGGCCCGGAAGCGCCGGCCCAGATACGAGTCGTGCGCCGCACTCAGGCCGTCGCCGGTCCAGCGACTTCCGTACTGCACGATCTGGCCCCTCAGGTGGGGCGCCACGTCTTTCAGCGCGAACGGGACGCCGGCTAGCGGGCCGTCCCCGAAGCCGTCGTCCGCCGGCTCCAACAGCTCGCCGACTGTGGCGTGCAGCGCCGACTCGACCGCCTCGATGGCCCGGCGCGCCGTCTCTTCGACCTCCTGGGCGGTCACCTCGCCGGACCGGACGAGACCCGCCAACCCAAGGGCGTCCTGTACGGCGTAGTCTCGCAGTTCCATCGGAGTCGAGTCTTCTTCAGCTCTCCTCGACCCGCAGCACGACGGCGGCACCCGTGTCGCCTGCGGCGCAGCCGGTGAACAGGCCCGTTCCTCCACCGCGGCGGCGGAGGATCTCGATCAGTTCGGCGACGCCGCGGGCGCCGGTGGGGGCCTGTGGATGGCCGTACACCAGGCTCGACCCGTACGGGTTCATCAGTCGGACGTCGACGCCGGTTTCCCGGGCGAACCACAGGTCGTTGACCGCGAAGGGGTTGTGGGTCTTGATGATGTCGATCTGGTCGATGCGCAGTCCGGCGTGGTCGAGGGCGATCCGAGCCGCCGGGACGGGGGCTCTCGGCATCCTGCCCCGCTCCACCCGGGCGAAGCCTGTGCCCAGAATGCGAGCTACGCCCTCTCCGCCGGAGAGCTCTCTGGCGCGAGCCGCACCGGCCACGACCATTCCCGCCGTCCCGTCGGCCGGGTGGGTTTGGGATCCGTAGCTGACGACCCCGCCCGGTGTGACTGGGGAGAGCTTTGCCAGTGCTTCGGCGGTGGTGTCGTGGACGCCTTCGTCAGCGTCGATGACGAGCGGCGCGCCGCGGCGGCGCTCGATGGAGACCGGGACCATCCATGACCGCTGGAAGGCCCGGTCGTCGGCGAGTGCGTCGCGGTATTGCTCATAGCGGACGAGGGTCAGGTCGTCGAGTTCCTCCTTCGTCATTCCGGCCTCGGCGGCGACGGCCTCGGCGGTGGCGACCATCGACGTGCCGCCCCAGGGGTCGCGCTCGAAGGAGTCGAGGACCCAGCGCTCCACGTCGGGTGTGCCTCCCGGCCGGGTTGCGCCGGGATGGATGAGGACGGGCCCGTTGCTGGTGCGATCGGTGGTCACGACCAGTACGACGGCGTCGGGTTCGAGGGCCACCGTGGCGGCCGCCGCCTCCAGGCAGGCGACGCCGGTGGCGCAGGCCTGGGAGAGCATGGCGCCGCTGACGTCGGTGGCGCCGAGGCGGGCGGCCAGGGTCGGGGCGCCGTAGAACGACTCGCGCTGCGGAACCGTCCAGCCCATCACCAGGCGGGTGATCACCGCCGGGTCGACGTGGCGGCGGGCGAGGGCGTCGCCGGTGACCGCCGCCGCCAGGTCGAGGCTGTTGACGTCGGCCAGAGATCCCTGCCACCGAGCGAAGGGCGACGACCAGGCGAGGCCGAGTGGGATGCAGGGGCTTCCGAGCCTCATGTCGCTTCCTCTCTCCCCGCTTCGCCGTTGGCGCGTACGTGGACGAGTGGGGTCTTGTAGGCGCTGCGGGGTAGCGTTCCGGGGGCGACGACGGACACGGCCGCCCGGACCTGGAGGCGGCCCCGGAGCTCGCCCTCGATCCGGCGGGCCAGGGCGCTGTAGCGGTCGCGGTCGAGCCCTTCGGCCGCTTCGATGTCGATCGGGATGGCGTCGTCGAAGCGCACCTGGTCGGACCGGTCCTTCCAGATGCGCAGGTACGGCTCGACGGCGTCGCCGACGGCCGACAGCGCGACGTCGCGGATCGCCGTCGGGAACACGTTCATGCCCTTGTAGATCAGCATGTCGTCGGTCCGCCCGACGCAGCGGATCCTCGGAGACGTCCGTCCACACCGGCAGTCAACCGCGGTGACGACGACGTGGTCGGACGACCGGTAGCGCAGCATCGGGGTCGCCTCCCGGGCGAACGTGGTGTACACGACCTCGCCGGTGGCGCCCTCCGTCCAGGGGAGCTGTTGGCCGGTGGCGGGGTCGATCAACTCGATGGCGACGCCCCGCTGGGCGCAGAAGTGCATGCCGTCCTCGTCGTCGCACTCGCCCCACACCGCCGAGAGGACGTCGGCCAGGCCCATGACTTCCCGCACGTGGTCGAGGGCCCAACCGGACCGGACCTTCTCCCGGATCTCGGGTTGGCCGAAGCCGGGCTCGCCGCCGCCGAGGAACTTGCTCACCCCCAGGGAGGCGGCGGGGATCCCGATCAGGTCCTGGCAGTGGTCGGTCAGGTAGGTGCCGAACGAGGCGGTGGAGAGGACGGCGCTGACCTGCAGCCGGGGGAATGAGCGAAGGATGCGTTCGGTCGGGAAGCCGCCGAGCCAGGCCAGGGTGGCGCCGACCGTCCGGAAGCCGTCGGCGTAGGGCAGGCCGCCGGCCACGCCGGGAAGACCCACCAGGTGAGCGACGACGTCGCCGGCCCGGATACCGGCGGTGAAGAACACGGCGGCGATCATCTGCCGCCACAGCTCGAGGTCGGCGCCGGTGAGGGCGTAGTAGAGCGGGTGGCCGGTCGTCCCCGACGACGACACGACCTGGACGATCTCCGACAGCGGCACCGCCTGGTGGCGGCCGAACGGCTCGCCCGGGACGTCGTCCTCCTGGGAACGGCGCAGCTCGTCCTTGGTGGTGAAGGGAAGGTCGGCCAGGAACTCCAGGGAACGGGGACCCCCGGCCGGGCGGGCGGCCGAATCGACGCGGTCCTTGTGGAAGTCGGACCGGGCCCGCAGCCCGTCGAGGAAGTGCACCAGGCGGACGGCCTGCCAGGCCTCCACCTCCGGCCACGGTGCCGTCTCCAGCTCCTCGTCCCAGTACCTCCGATCCATGTCTGTCAAGCTCCTTAAGGGGCGGGCCCGTCCGTCACCCGACGGCACGCCTCGAGCACCTCGGCGAAGGCGCGGGACCCGGGGACCACCCCCGGGGTCACGGTCAAGGACGTTCCCGGCGGGGGCGCCGTCCACTCCTTCGGCTCGGCCGCCAGGGTGAGCCCCCGCACCCGGTTGGGAGGGCCGGGAATGGCCGTTCCTTCCGGGCCGCACATCCCCAGCGACGGGGGAACACCGGCCACCGCTTCGGGCGTGGCGTCGCGCACGACGATCACCGGCGCCGCCTGGTGGAAGCGCGTCACGTTCACCAGCGGCGTGATGACCGATCGCCAGGCGTCGAGCGCGGCGGGCGGCGGGAAGGTCTCCTCCACCACCACGACCAGATTGACGCCCGCTTCCAGGAACCGTTTCAGCACCTCGAGGGTGACCTCGCCGAGCGCCTCCAGGATCGAAGCCGCCGCCTCCTCTTGGGGATGGTCGTTGCCGTGGCCGAACAGGTCGCCGACGACCTCTCCGGCCAGGGTGGCGGGTCCGGTGATGGCGGCCACGAGCACCGGATCCCCGGGGGCGGTGGCCGCCAGCCGGGCGGTGGCGTCCACCGCCGCCTCCAACCGGGCGGTCGCCCCGAGGGGTCCGACGGTGCGCGGGCGCCGGGCCACGACCGGCGGGTAGGTGCTCCAGTCGAGGTCGGCGCCGAGCGCTTCGGCCAGCAGGCCGTCGGCGCCGGGCACGGTGATGGCGTCGGTCCCGAGCGCCTGGTGGAGGGCGGTGAGCCCCTTGGCCAGTTTGGTCGGGTCCGTCAGGAACCGGTCGAGTGGCAGCGCCTCGATCTCGGCCGC
>JAUZEX010000325.1 GCA_030838815.1 Actinomycetota bacterium | reverse complement strand
GGTGTCCGGCACGGAGCTCATGGAGCAGGCCCGCCGGTCGCCGACGATCGCGGCGGTGTCGGCCCGGCTGAACCGGGTGCGGGCGCTTCCGACGCTAACGCCGGAACAGGTGGCGGCCCAGATCGCCGACGCCGCCGCGGCGGGCGCACGGCACCTCGTGACGCCCAAGCGGGTCACGCCCGTCCACCTGATCCGGGAACTGCCGAGCCGCCTGAACGACGGCCTGCTGGCCGGAATTGGGGAGCCTTACCTGCCTCCCCCAACCACGTAAGGAGAAACTCCTGCTGTGACCGTGACTCATGCCTCTGCCTCGGAGGAGCTGGAGTTCGGCCGCCTGACGCCGGCCGGCATCGAGAAGTTCCGGGAGAAGATCGGAGTCGACTGGCCCTACAACCGGTGGACGGCCTGGAACGAGGAAGCGACCCGGGACGGCATCCGCCACTACGCCAACGGGTTCGGCGACGACAACCCGCTGTACTGCGACCCGGACCACGCCGCCCGCTCCCGGTGGGGCCGGATCATCGCCCCGCCCGGCTTCTTAGAAGGAGCGGGGCTCACCCCGAACATCCCCACCACCCCGGAGCTGAAGGCCCGCGGCAAAGGAGCCCTGGCCGGCGTCCACATGTTCTGGGCCGGCGACCACATCCGCTGGTTCCGTCCCGTCCTGGAAGGCGACCGGCTCTGGGTCCGCCGCTTCTACGTCGCCATCACCGAGAAGGAGTCGCGCTTCGGTGGACGCTCCGCGCTGTCGGTGCGGCGGCGGGTGTACTGGAACGACGCCGGCGAGCTGATCGCCATCTGGGACGCCGATTTCGTGCACACCGAGCGGGACACCGCCGCCCGGCGCGACGTCCTGCGGGAGGCGCGGGTCCAGCACGTCTACACCGACGACGAGCTGGAGATGGTCGACAGCCACTACGCGGCCGAGGAAATCCGGGGCGCCGAGCGCCGCTACGTCGAGGACGTCGTGGTGGGGGAGGAGCTCCCGATCCGCTACCGGGGGCCGATGGTCATCGGCGACGTCATCGCCTGGCTGATGGGCAACGGCCGGCACGAGATCTACCCCTACCGGCTCAACTGGAAGAACCGCCGGCGGATGGGCGGGTTCTACACCCGCAACGAGTTCGGCGCCTGGGACTCGGCCATGCGGGTCCACTGGGACGACCGCTACGCCCAGTCGGTCGGGGCGCCCCGGGCCTACGACTACGGCATGCTGCGAAACGCATGGCTGTTACAGATGATCACCGACTGGATGGGCGACGACGCCGTCATCGTGGCCGCCGACGACCGCATCACCGGCTTCAACACCCTGGGCGACCTGACCCGCCTCACCGGCCGGGTGAGCGCCGTCGACGCCGACGCCGCGCCATGGCCGGAGGTGGTACTGGCCGTCGAGTGCACCAACCAGCGGGACGAGGTCACCGCCAGCGGCACCGTCCGCCTGCGGCTACCCTCCCGCCGGCTCGGCCTGCCCGGCTTCCCCGACCCTCCGGGCGACCACGGGCTCCTGCCCGGGATGCCGAGACCCGACGACGGTCCCTGGGCTGGCTGACCGCAACCCCCCGGCGATGGCGGCCGCCCGGTTGGTCTCGCCGTGGCGGAGCTCGTCGACGATGCCCACCACCACGGCCGTCAGCGGCACGGCCACGAAAGCGCCGAAGACCCCGGCCACCTCGCCCCCGGCGGCCAGGGCGAGGAGGACCACGACCGTGTGGAGGCGGACGGCCCGGCCGAGGACGATCGGCCCCACGAGGTAGCCCTCCACGTGGTGGATCACGACGGTGAGCCCGACCACCAGGAGCGCGGTCCCGGGCCCCTTGGCGACGAGGGCGACGGCGGCCGCCACGCCGCCGCTGACGAAGGCGCCGACGATCGGGAAGAACCCGCCGAAGAACGTGAGCACGGCGATCACCGGCACCAACGGCACGTGGAGCAGCAGCAGCCCGACCGACATCAGGGCGCCGTTCACGAGCCCGTTCACGGCCGTGCCCCGCACATAGCCGGTCAACGTCTGCCAGCTCCGGGCCCCGATGGCCTGGAGCGTCACCGCCGACGACGGCGGCAGCTGCTCCAGGAACCAGTCACTCATGGCGTTTCCGTCCTTCACGAAGAAGAACGAGATGACGATGGTCAGGATCATCCCGGCCAGGAAGTGGATGAAGAGCCGGAAGCCGCTGGCTGCCCCCCGGAGGAGCCGCCCTCCGATGATCGACGAGGTGGCGCCCGGGTCGGCCGGCCTTCCGTTCCCGGCCGCGGGCTTGTTGCCGGTGATGAGGTCCTTCGCCTCGTTGGCGTACCGGTCGACCTGGGATTTCGACAGGTGGAGCGGGCCGTCGATGAGCCAGTTGCGGGTGTCGTCGACGTTCTGGGCCAGCGACTGGCGCAGCGGGCCCCACTGGTCGGCGACGCGGGGTACGAGCCAGAACCCGATCCCGACCACGATGGCCGCCGCGGCGAGGAAGGAGCCCCAGGTGGCCAGCAGCGGCGGCCAGCCGTGGCGGCGGAGCCAGCGGGCCGGGGGCACGAGCACGGCCGACACGAACAGGGCTCCGATGACCGGGACGACGACGACGGTCACCCGGGACAGGACGATGACGCCGGCCAGGAACGCCGCCGCCACGACGAGGATCCGCCAGGCCACCGCGGTGGCCGTCTCCAGCCAGGCGGGTACGTGCCGCGGCTCGGGGCGGGTCATGCCCACCAGTCTGCCCGACGGCGCCCGTCAGACCGGAGACCAGCTGGTCACGGGCGACGCCGTCGCCGATTCTGCCTCAGTAGGCGACGCCCACCGGCTTCCCGAACGTGGCGGGATCGTCCAGGAGCGAGAGCATCGCATGGGCCACGTCGGCCCGGGAGATGGCGTAGCCCCGGGGCACGTTCCCGCCCACGACAATCCGGTACTTCCCCGTCAGGGCCTTATCGGTCAGCTTGGGCGGGCGCACCACCGTCCAGTCGGTGTCGCTGCGCCGGATCTCGTCCTCCATCGCGGCCAGATCGGCGTACACGTCCCGCAGGAGGCGGCTGACGAACGGCAGCAGGAGCCGCCGGTTGAGGAAGCTCTCGCCCGCCGGCACCGGCCCGACCGGGACGGCGCTGACGGCCAGGAACCGCCGGACGCCACTCGCCTCCAGGGCGGACAGCATGGCCCGGGTCGTTGTCGAGGCCACCGGTCCGTCCTTGCGGCCCCGGGGCCCGACGCCGGAGATGGCCGCGTCGCTGCCGTCCACCACCCCTCGCAATACACCCGGGTCGGTCAGGGCGGGCACCGTCACCACCTCGAGCGCCGGATGGCTCACCCCGAAGCGGGTCGGATCCCGCACCACCGCCGTCACCTTGTGGCCGGCGTCCAGCGCCTGGCGCACGACATGCCCGCCGATCCCGCCGGTGGCGCCGAAGACGGTCAGCTTCATGATGCGAGCCCGAGCGCGAGGGCGGCCACGGCCAGGAGCCCGAAGGCGGACGCCGGGCCCAGCGCGTAGTCACGCGCCCGCAGGTGGGTGAGGATGGCGCCGGCGAAGTAGAGGACGACGCCGACGGCGGCCGCCGTCCAGATCCACGGCACGGCCAGCCCGATCAGGAGGCCGAGCGACCCGGCGATTTTGAGCGAACCCAGCAGGGTCAGCCTCGATTCCGGCACTCCCGCCGCGGCCATGGCCACCAGGACCCGCTCATGGTGGATCAGGGCGAAGGTGCCCGAGAAGGCGAGGGCCACGGCCAGCAGGACATCGACGACGACGAAGGCAATCGACATGGGGGGACTCCGATCAGGTGGTCGAACAATGTGTCCGTTGTTGACCACCAAGGACGCCGGCGGACGGGCCGGTGTGACATCGCCCCCGATGTTCCACTTCGCTGTCACACTCCTCTGTCACATTCCGATGGCCGCCGGCGTCCCTACCGGGTGGAGTCGACAACCCGAGGAGGACCGAGATGGACGACGAACTGGGCCGGGCCTGGCGGGAGCACCGCCGCCACGTGCTCGACATCGGCTTCCGGATGCTCGGCAACGTCGCCGAGGCCGAGGACGTCGTCCAGGAGGCCTTCACCCGGCTGACCCGGGCCGACATCGACCAGATCGACGACGTCGGGGGATGGCTGGTGGTCGTGGTCAGCCGGCTGTGCCTCGACCGGCTGCGGTCCGAACGCCGCCATCCGACCGCCCCCGACGAGTCGCTCGGCGACCGGGCCGAGGCCCGGGCCGTCGACCCCGCCGACCGGGTGACCCTCGACGACAGCGTCCGTATCGCCCTCCACCTCGTCCTGGAGCGCCTCTCGGCCGCCGAGCGCACCGTCTTCGTCCTCCACGACGTCTTCCAGTACCCCTTCGACGCCATCGCCGACATCGTCGGGCGGACGCCGGCCGCCTGCCGGCAGCTGGCCAGCCGGGCCCGGCGCACGGTCAGGGCGGAAGGGAGCAGCAGCCGGTTCGTGGTCGAGCCCGCCGAGCAGCGCCAGGTCACCGAGCGGTTCATCGCCGCCTGTGCCGGCGGCGACCTCGACGGCCTGCTGGCCCTCCTCGACCCCGGCGTGGCCGGCGAGGCCGACGTGGGCGGCCGGGTCGGCGTCCGGGTCGTCACCGGCCGGGAACCCGTCGCCGCCGGGCTCCTGCAGTTCTTCGGACCGAAGTCGTCCACCACGCTGCTCTCGCTCCCCGCGGCCGGGGACAGGGCCTGCGTCGTGGCGCTGCGCGCCGGCCGGGTCGTGGCGATCGCCACGCTCACGGTCCGGGACGGCCGGGTGGCCCACATCGACGCCCTCGCCGATCCCACCCGGCTGACGCCGCTCGGCGACGCTCTTGGCCTGTCCGCCTAGAGATTCCCCGGCCCCTCCCCGGTCAGCAGAGCGTTCTGGCCCCGGCCGGGATGTTCGGTCCCTGACAGTCGAAGACGGGGTCGGGGAGGATCCGCTTCAGGTCCCATCCCCCGTCGGAGGCGGTGACCCACTTGTAGACGAACTCCCGGTTGAACGAGTACGGGTTGTCGTTGTGGCTGGTCGGCGGCCAGAACAGGGTGACGCCGAGCCCGGAGTCCCAGGGGCGGGCCTCGAGGACCTTCTTCAACCCGTCCCGGGTCAGGTCCGGCCCCATCTCCGCCGCCGCCTTGGCCAGGATGCGGGTGCAGACCCAGCCCGACTGGGTGATGTGGTGCATGCCGGCGTAGCGCCACTTGAAGCCCTGGTACTCCTTGCCGTTGGTGCGGACGAGCTCGTCCACCAGCAGCTTCTGCTCGGCGCTCCGGCCCTCCGGGTTGTCGGGGTCGGGAGCGGTGGGAACCCCCCACGACGTGATGGTGAACACCTTGTCCTTCATGTACTCGCCGAAGATCGCGCCGTAGCCGGGGTCGCCGGTCAGGTGGTTGGCGATGTAACCCTTCTTCGGCTCCCACTTCTGGGTGTTGGCGTCGTGCATGAACTTGGCCACCGGGGCCGGCCACGAGAACGACATGACCAGGTCGGGGTCGGCGGTGCGCATGGCCAGGACGTGCTGTGACTCGTCGGGCGAGTCCCACTCCTGGGCCACGGAGACGACGACCTTGATGTTGTACTTGGCCAGCTGCCTGGCCGCCACGTCCTTGGCCGCGATGTCCTCGCTCACGTTGAGGTACATGATCCCGACGCTGGCCGGCTTGACGACCTTGGCCACCCAGTCGGCCGCCGCCGACGCCTCCCGCA
>JAUZEX010000305.1 GCA_030838815.1 Actinomycetota bacterium | reverse complement strand
GTCGCCGCTGCTGGCGTCGACCCACTCCGCGCCGTTGAACAGCCGTGCCGTCCCGGACAGCACGAAGAACGACTCCGACATCGTCCGGTGGAAATGCGGCCCCGCCCCCGCCGTTCGAGGTCCGGCGTCCCAGCGGTACAACCCGAACCGCCCCGCCGTGGACGCACCGGTGGCGAGATAGCTGACACCCACCGGCCCGATCCGAAGCTCGGGCGGCGCATCGGCCCGCCGCATCGTCGCGCTGACCTCTCCGGCGGCGCCGCCATAGCGGGGTTCCGGATAGGACATGCCCCCTCCTTTCGCCGTCCCTTTCGAGGCGGCCCGTGCTTGTCCGGCCATCCTGTCGCGTCCGCAGTCCCGGGCCGGACTCGACATGACGGGGATCCGGTCGGTCGGCCGGTCGGCCGGTCAGCACACCCTGTCTTTGGGGGGACTCGGGGGGCGTGCCCCCCGAGGGCTCTCGTGTCCTCGCTCGGCGTTGCCGTCCCTTGTCACCGCTGCGCGTCCCGGTCGGTTCTGGCGTCACGAACCCGGTCCACCCCGGACCACAACACAAGGAGAACCACCGTGAACAGTGTCTGCCTGATCGGCCGCCTGACCGCCGACCCCACCTCCCACGCCGGCGAGTCCCACGAGTCGGCCACCTTTCGCCTCGCCGTCCCCCGCCCGACCTCCGACAGTGCCGACTTCGTCGACATCGTCACCTTCGACAAGCTGGCCGCCACCTGCGGCGAGTACCTCACCAAGGGTCGCCAGGTCGCCATCGTCGGCAAGCTCCGGGCTCAACGAGTGGACCTCCCGGGAGGGCGAGCGCCGCTCCCGGCTGCAGGTCGTGGCCGACGCCGTCCAGTTCCTCGACAAGCCGGCACTCGGGGGCGCCCCCGAGGACCACCCCCGGGACAAGCCGGCCGACCGCCCCGCCGTCGGCGCCTACCGCCGCAAGGGCAGCTGACCGCACTCGGGGGGCTGTGTCCCCCGAGGACCCCCGACCTCGGGGGACTGCCGGCCCTCCCCAGGGCCGGCCGTCCTTCACATTCCCGGAAAGAGACCCTGCGCCCGGGCGTTGTTCGTCTCCGCGGATGGCTGGCGTCGGTCGGGAAAGTCCGACCTCCGGCGACGTGGGGTCGCGGCTGGTTGTTAGGGATGGACGGCGACGAGGCGGTCGATGAGGAAGCGGAATGCGACCTCGCCGGTCCAGACGAGTCTGCCGTCGTACATGAGTCCCAGTCCGCTCGGGCCGGGGAGGGTGCGCCAGGTGCGGGTGTCGGGGCGGTAGCTGGCCACGGCGGTGTCGCTGACGGCGATGAGTTCGTGGCCGGTCCACACCGCGGTCGCGGCGGCGGGGAGCGGCCCGGACGGCAGCCGTTCCCAGCGGTCGGTGGTGGGGTCGTAGGCGGCCAGGTCGGGCCCGGCGGAGACCAGGACCTGCGTTCCGGTCCACTCTGCGGTGGGCCACTGCCGGGCCGGGATGGGGCCGTCGGGGAGCAGACGCCAGGTGTCGGTGGCCGGGGTGTAGGCCGCGCCCTGGTGGCTGATCGGCGCGCCGTTTTCCTCTCCGCTGACACCGCCCCAGATGATCATCTCGGTGCCGGTCCACACGGCGGTGTGGGCGAAGCGGCCGTCGAGAGGGCTGGCGGCGAGGAGGTGCCACTGGTTGGTGGTCGGGTTGTAGGCGGCGCCGTCGGCGGCCGAGTGGTAGGGCGGTGGTTTCGAGATGTCGTAGCCGCCCCAGACGAGCATCTCGGTTCCGGTCCATATGGCGCTGTTGAACGTTCGCATGTTGAACGGGCCGGCCGGGAGGGTCCGCCACCGGTCGGTGGGGGGGTTGTTGGCGATGTCGACCGGGCCCGGTCCGCCGGCTTCGTCGGCGCCGCCCCAGATGATCGCTTCGGTGCCGGTCCAGACCCCGGCGGGGTGGCCCCATCCGGCTTCGGGGGCGTCGGGGAGACGCCGCCAGGTTCGGGTGGCGGGGTTGTAGGCGGCGGCGCTCGTCGTGTCGGGTCCACCGCCGGACTGGCTGGTGCCGATCATGACCAGCACTTCGGTTCCGGTCCACACGATGGCTGGCCCCTGCCGCGGTCCCAGCGGCCCGGGCGGCAGCGGCGCCGTCAGGTCGGGCTGCGGGGCTTGGCGGATCGTCGTGGACGTCGTCGAGGTCGTGGAGCTCGACGTGGTCGTGGTCACCGGCCGGCGGGTGGTTGTCGTCGTGACCGGGCGGCGTGTCGTCGGGGTGGTGGAAGGCGCCGGGGCCGCCGTTGTCGTGGTGGTCGAAGAGGAGGGAAGTGTGCTCGTCGTCGTTGCGGTCGGAGGATCCGCCCTGCGGCTGCGTACCGTCAGCTCCGCCTTCTCGCCGCCGTCCAGGACGACGACACCACCGCAGAGCAGCGCCGTGATGGTGAGCGCCGACAGCGCGGCGCGGCCCGGTCGACGTCGCTTCGGCGGGGACGGTTCGAGCACAACCCGAGGTTGGCCACCCGGAGGGCCATCACCTGCCGAACCGGGCAAAGACGCGAACCCGGCGGTGGGCGCCCCGGCGGCGGGGGAGCGCCGCGGTCCGGATTCCGCTCACCGGCTCGCTGGAGCATCAGCCGCCATGACGCCGCCGATTGCCGCCCTGCCATTGGGAAAGGACCGCGCAGTCCCTGGCTACGGGGCGGCACATGCTGCGGCCGGGACCCACCGGAGCTTTCGGGGGCCGCGGAGGTGGCATTGTGGCGGGATGTTCATCGTGGGCCGTCCCGACCTGGGCCAGCTCGACCGGATCCTGACCGCCCAGGCGTCGGAGGCGCTGACCTATGACGCGGTGGGAGCGACGCGGGGCGCCGTGCCGGCCGGTTTCCGCCATGACCGGCACGTGGCCGTCCTCGGCGGCGGAAACCGGGTGTTCGGCCGGGCCGTCGAGGGCTTGCAGCGGTGGGAGGCCCACCGGGGGGCCGGACTGATCCTCCACCCGGCGGCCCCGCCCATCCGGGAGGGCACCACGGTGGTCCAGATGATCGCCCTGCCCGGGGTGTCGGCCGTCGCCGCCTGCCGGATCGTCTACGTCGTCGACGCCGCCGACCGCTTCGGGTTCGCCTACGGGACGCTCCCCGCCCATCCCGAGCAGGGCGAAGAGGCGTTCGTCGTGACCCGCGACGCGGACGGGACGGTGCGGTTCACCATCACCGCCTTCTCCCGACCCCGCCACCCCCTGGCCCGCCTCGGAGGGCCCCTGACGAGGCGGACCCAACTGGCCACCACCCGGCGTTACCTCGACGCCCTGCGGGCCGTCGCCACTGCCGGCTGAGACCCGAAGAGCCCGCCCCGCGCTCCTCGTCGGGGGCCGCGGTGCTGTCGGTGTCGACTTGTGCGGTCACCGGAAGGTTCCGAGGCTGTTTCACGTGGGGGTGTCGCGTCCTCCCGGGAGCGCATCGGGTATCGGTCAGGGCCAGTGCGCGCCGAGGTAGGGGTCGGGGTGGGTGGTGGCCCAGCTGTGGAGTCGCTCGGCGAGGTGGCGGGCCAGAGCCCCGCGGCGGGGAAGGTCGCTTTTGCGGACGAAGACGACCGGGACGCACGGTTCGTCGTTGCGGAGCCGCTGGTCGAGGAGCGTGGCGTAGTCGGCGAAGTTCTCGGTGAGGACGATGCGGCCCTGCGCCACCGCCGTGTCGAATACGAGTGTGTCGTCCTGGCCGGCGAGGCCGAGGTCGTTCACATGGATGGCGTCGTGGCCTCGACGGGTCAGCTCCGCCGCGCTGGCGGGGGGGAGCATTTCTTCGATCAGCCACCTCACCCGGTGAGGCGCTCCCGTCGGTCGACGGCTTCTCGCAGCTCGGTGGCGGCCCGTTCGTCGGCGTCGAGGCGGGCGTCGATCTCAGCGGGGAAGGCGGCGTAGTAGTCGACCGCGAGTCGAACCCGCGGCTCGGACAGTCCCGTGGCGGCCGCCACCCGCCGGATGCGGGCCTCACCCTGCCCGCCGGCGGCCCGCACGTCGCGGATCACCTCCCACACGTCGGGCCCTCCGACCAGACCGGGACGGCGGCCCGCCGGCCCGTCGCGGAACGCCACCCCCGGGAAGCGTCGAACCTTGAGCCCCTCATCCAAGAGGGTTGTCACCAACGCTGTCACCGACAGCCCCGCTGTCGCCGCCGCCTCATCGAGACGGCGTTGCAGATCGTCGGAGAACCGAAACGAAGTCGGACGTCCCATCTCCCCACCACCTCAATACCCGAGTTGTAGCGCGACACACTACAGTGTAGCACAGCCGAGTCTGGCGCCGAGCAACGAGAAGCAGAAGCCGCCCGCACCGGCGCAGCGCACGGGGGCTTCTGTTTCGGACTACCGGCCGTTGGTGCCAGTCGATCGGAGCGCGGCCCGTGCGGTCCTGTGGCCGTTCCTGCGGCGCGGCTTTTGACCGGGGGGCCGAGCCAGCTCTCTGTCCGTTCTGGTCATGGAAGCCCCCACGACGGTGGCGGCGCCCGTTGCGCGGTGCGGGCGGCGATTCTCAGCGCCCGGCGGATGTAACCGGACGACCGGGGCGGCCATGACGGCGATGCCACGATCGGC
The DNA here is from genome assembly GCA_030838815.1 of Actinomycetota bacterium. Classification (GTDB taxonomy): domain Bacteria; phylum Actinomycetota; class Acidimicrobiia; order IMCC26256; family BP-133; genus BP-133. The sequence continues at coordinate 916 of JAUZEX010000305.1, read as the reverse complement.
CACGTCAGCGGACGTTGTCGTGGTTGTCGGCGGTCCGGTTTCAAAGTCGGGCGAGACGGCGCAAGCCCGTGCTGGATCCGGCCAACGTGTCGGCCGGGCCCTCGCGCGCGACCGCTCAGAGGACGGCGGCCGCTCCAGCCGACAGCACCCTGGATCGTCTCCAAGGACTCGCCACCCTCCACCGCGACGGGGCTCTGTCCGACGACGAGTTCACCGCCGCCAAGGCGCGTTGCTTGAGATGCTGTAGGTCTCCGCTCGCGTCGCGGTCGGAACCGGCACCGGTTCGGGCCGATCGGGCCTGAAGACTGGCCATCTCAGCGCACGGCCCGACGCCGGGACCGAAGATCCCGGGCGATCGTCCCCGACAGGTAGCCCTTTGGTGACTTGGTTGGCGAGGTGCTCGACACGCAGGTGGATCTGGGGAGTGCGGAGTCGTGGAGGGCCCAAACAGGGCCAACGTGGGCTGAAAGATTTCGTCCGGCTTACCAATCAGAGGTGGACGGCCGTGTGTTGACGGTGAAGGACGAGTGCGCCTGGCGCGGCCAAGTGGTGAACCCGGGCGCCCGGAGCCGCGGAGCACCTGCCCTGGTCGCGAGCGAGGCAGTCGAAACGCCGCAAGGATGAGTCCCGTTGCCCTCCGTCGGTCATTAGCCGCCGATGCTTGACCTGCTCAGGCGGTGAGGTTCTCGACTTCGGCCAAAAACCGGCGGATCTCGGTGGCCTGGAAGCGGCGGTGCCCGCCGAGGGTGCGGACGGCGGAGATCTTCCCGGCGCGGGCCCAGCGGGTGACGGTTTTCGGGTTCACCCGGAACATGGTGGCGACCTCGCCGGGGGTGAGCAGTTCGTTCGCAGCCATCAGGCCTCCACGGTCAGATTGTCCGGTCTCTTCCGTTCGGTATCGGTTTGTGGCCTGAGG
>JAUZEX010000181.1 GCA_030838815.1 Actinomycetota bacterium | reverse complement strand
GCGGCCTGCCTGACCGAGGAGGAGCCGCCCCGCTTCGGGGAGGGCTGCCGGATGCTGTGGCGGATCCGCAGCCTGCGCCGCATCTGGTACGCCTTACCATTCGCGGCCGCAGTGATCGTCGGCTTCGGGTCGCTGTTCGCCATCTTCTACGAGCAGGAGTTCGGCCTGAACTCGGCCCAGCGGGGATTCGCCGCCGCCATCACCGAACCGGCCCAGATCCTCGGCCTGGTGGCCGGGATCCCCATCGCCAACCGCCTCCTGAAGCGCGACCCGGCCCTGGTGCTGCGTTTCATGGCCGTCGTCGGCGTGGTGGTGGCGGCCTGCTTCGCCACGCTGGCAGTGACGCCCTACCTGGCCCTCGTCATCGCCATGAACATGGTGATCGCCGCCGCGGCCGCCGTCCTCGCCCCCGGCGTGTACTCGGTGCTGTCGCTGACCTTTCCGCCCCGGGTCCGGTCCCTGGGCTACGCCGTCTCGGCGCTGTGGATCCTGCCCGGCCTGGCCCTCTACCCCCTGATCGGCCATGTCGCCGACACGGCCGGGATCCGCACCGCCCTCTTCGGCCTGGCCGTCCCCCTGGTCTTCGCCGGCTTCCTGCTCTCGACGGCGGGCCGGTTCGTGAACGACGACATCCTCCGCGCCCGCACCGCGGCGAGGGTGTCCGCCGAAGCCAAGCTGGCCGAAAGCCGAGCCCCGCTCCCCTCCTGACCCGCCGGGGCTGGCCCCGGCCCGCCCCGCCCGTTCCGGCGTTCCATTCCCGCAGTATCCCGGTAAATGAACGCCGGTTGGGCCGCCCGCCCAGCCCGACCCGTTCCGGCGTTCCATTTCCGCAGCAACCCGGTAAACGAACGCCGGTTCCATCGCCCGGCCCGGCCCGCCCGACCCGTTCCGGCGTTCCATTTCTGCAGCAACCCGGTAAACGAACGCCGGTTGCATCGCCCGCCCCGCCCCGCCCGACCCGTTCCGGCGTTCCATTTCCGCAGCAACCCGGTAGACGAACGCCGGTTGGGTCGATTCGACCGGTTGGTGTCCGGACGGGGAACGGCTGGCCGTGCCGGGGCTCCTCTGGGATCATTCCCCGATGGGCGGACCGGCCGAGCGGAACGGGGGCGGTGCGCCGCCGGCCGGGGCGAGCCCGTCCGGCGGGCCGCGGGCCGGCGGGCCTGTCACCCGGGGGCCAGGCCCGGTCGTCGCGGCGCTGGCGCACGGCCTCGCGCGGTACCGGTTCGTGCTGGCGGGGACGGCCGCCGTCCTTCTCGTGCTCTCGCTCCTGCCGGGCAGCCGGCACGACGACGCCGCGGCGGGGCGGTCCGGGGGCGGGACGAGCGGGTTCACCGTGATCGACCCGACGCCGGGGCGGAACGCGACGCCCCGGCGGAGCCGCCCGTCCCCGGGCGTCGAGATCACCCCCGAGACCACGGTGGCGCCGATCCCGGGCGGACCCCGCACCGGTCAGGCAGCCCGGCCTCCGGCCACGACCGCCGGAACCGGCCGGGCGGCGGCTGCGGCCGCCGCCGCGACGCTGCTGCCCAGCCCGGCTTGCGACCCGGCCACGGGCCGGCTGGCGGTGCCGGCCCGGTCGGCGCCGCCCTGCGTGGCGTCGGTGGCGGCCAACGGCGGGGCGACCGCGCCGGGCGTGACGGCCGAGACGATCACCGTCGCCGTCTATCTCGGCCGGGCCGACGTCGCCTCGTCGGCGCTGGCCACCGCGGCGGGCAACCGCGACACCAATGACGAGATCGCCGCCACCTACCGTTCCTACGCCGACTACTTCGAGCACCACTACCAGACGTGGGGCCGACGCGTCCGGCTCGTGTTCGTGACGCCGTCCGGCGCTGACGACGACAGTGACCGTGCCCGGGCCGACGCCGTCCGGGTGGCCACCGAGATCGGCGCCTTCGCCGCCTGGGGCGGGCCCTCTCGCACAGCCGCCTACGCCGACGAGCTGGCCGCCCGCCGGGTGCTGTGCATCTGCGCCGTGCCCGAACCGGACAGCTGGTACGAGGCCCGCGCTCCGTACGTCATCTCGCCGGAGCCGACAGAGAGCCAGCGGATCGCGCTGCAGTCGGAGTACGTCGGCCGGCGACTGGCCGGCCGCCAGGCCCACAACGCCTCCGATGTGATGCTGGCGGCCCAGGACCGGACCTTCGGGCTCGTCTACGACGACTCGCCGGGCGGGTTCGGCCTCCGCGGCGCCGAGACCCTGGAGCGGGAGCTGCGCCGGCGCGGGGTGGAGCTGCTGGCCTCCGTCGGGTTCCGGGGGACGGCCATTGCGCCGGCCGCCGGTTCGGAGGAGGCCCGCAAGGTCGTCGGGCGGCTCCGCCAGGCCGGGGTGACCAGCGTCCTCTACGTCGGCGACGCGCTGTTCCCGGTCTTCATGACCCAGGAGGCGACCCGCCAGGGGTACGGCCCGGAGTGGGTCCTCCTCGGGGCGGGCGGGCCTGGCGGCGGGCTCACCGGCGCCGACTCGACGTTCTCGGGCCGCACCTACGACCAGACGCAGTGGGCCCACGCCTTCGGCCTGTCGTTCGGCGGCGCCCGCCTCGCCCCGGGTCAGGACGAGGCATGGCGGGTCCACGCCTGGCACACCGGCCAGCCGCCCCCGGCCCGGGCGTCGCACGCCCTCATCTACCGGGCGCCCTGGATCTTCTTCACCGGAATGCACCTCGGGGGCCCGATCGTGACCTCGGCCTCGATCCGCGACGGCCTGTTCCGGCTGGGGGCGGCCAGCCCGGGGATGGTGACCACCCCGTCGGTCTCGTTCGGCCGACACGGCCTGTGGCCCGGCGACGACTACGGCGGCGGCGACGACGTCACGGAGCTGTGGTGGGACGCCACCACGGCCGGCCCCGACGAGGCGGGCGCCTCCGGCGTGGGGATGTACCGCTACGTCGCCGGCGGCCGCCGCTACCTGCCCGGCCAGCAGCCGGCGGCCGACACTGACGCCTTCGACCGGGCCGGCACGGTCACCGTCTACGACGAGCCGCCGCCGTCCGACGAGCCGCCGTCGTACCCCCACCGGGACTGATACCCACGGGGGCGTCGACGGGACGCCAAGGCACGGGCGCGACGGATCGCCGACGACAGCTCCTAACCGTGCAGCGCCCGAAGCACCTCGGCGACGACCTCCTCCGGGGCGTTGACGAACCGCCGCCACGTCACCTCGATCACGATCCACCCCAGCAGCTGAAGACGGTTCCGGCGGACGGGGTCGGCCTCGAACGCCCGCTCGAAGTCGTGGCCGATCCTCCCGAGGCACTCGACGGCCACCCGGCGGGGGTTCTGATAGGCCAGGTCGAGGTAGTACAGGCCCTCGCCGTGGTCGACCGGGTGCTCGTAGACGGGCGAGGGGAGCCCGGCGGTCTCGAGCAGGAGGCCGACCCGGCGGGCGAACTTCGTCCCGGCCGGGGCCGTGCCGTCCCGGGTGAGGAGGACATCGCGGTAGCGGCTGAGCCCCGGGCGTCCCCGACCGGTGTGGACGATCAGGCAGTCCCACAGCTCGTCCCAGTCGACGACCTTGAGCCGGCGGGCCTCGTCCAAGAGGTCGAGCCGGTCGGGGAGGCCAGGAACGACGGCGCAGGAATCGAGGATGGTGCGGGCGACGCCGGTGACGGCCAGCCCGTCCCGAATTTCGGCCGACGCCGCGGCGACATCGAACAGGCGGCTCTCGTGGAACTGCACCCCGGGCCGGGACCGGGGACGGCGGTGCCTCGGCACGGTGACGTCGATGATTCCCGGCCGGTGCTCGTCGATGCCGTGCAGCCAGGCCGCGCTCCGATGCGAGATGAGAGCGGGCGCCCGGGCCGACAGCAGCGCCGCCGACGCCCGCAGCTCCCACGACCGCTTCACCCCGAAGGGGCGGAAGGCGCCGGGTCCCTCCCGGAACAGGCGCCTGGCCGCCAGTTCCCGATCGACGTCGTCGTCGGTCGCACCGGCGGCCCGGAGCTGCCTCCGGGTGACGATCGAGTGCTGGTCGGTGGCCAATTCGTGCACGTGGTCGGCCAGGGCCGAGGGTTGTTCGCTCCGCTGGTTCACGGGTTCCACCCGTCCTCCTCTCGCAACTGGCGTTCGTTTGCCGGAATCGAGCGGAAAACGAACGCCGGAACATCGGGGCGGGGGAAGAGGCGGAACTGGCGTTCAGCCACCGGAATACAGCGGAAAACGAACGCCGGAACGGACCGGAGGGGGGAAGCGTTGGAACTGGCGTTCATCCGCCGGAATACAGCGGAAAACGAACGCCGGAACGGACCGGAGGGGGGAAGCGAGGCCGGAGTAACGCCGGGGGCTGAGCGGGGACTGAGCGAGAACGAAGCGACGGCGTCGCGACGTAGGGTATTGGATTCGAGCGGAGGTTCTCATGGGGTTTTTCAGCAAGAAGGCGGAGATGGTCACGGCCGAATCGGCCCTGCCCGGGCGGGAGCGGGAGATGCCGGTGCCGGCGGCCCACGACGTGCTCGGTACGCCGCTGCGGGGGCCGTTCCCCGAGGGGCTCGAGACGATGGTCCTCGGCATGGGGTGCTTCTGGGGCGCGGAGAAGAAGTTCTGGCAGGCGGACGGCGTCTACACGACCGCCGTCGGCTACGCCGGGGGCTTCACGCCGAACCCGTCCTACGAGGAGGTCTGCTCCGGACGCACCGGACACACGGAAGGGGTACTGGTCGTGTTCGACCCGACCCACACGAGCTACGAGAACATGCTGAAGATCTTCTGGGAGGCGCACGACCCGACGCAGGGCATGCGCCAGGGCAACGACGTCGGCACCCAGTACCGGTCGGCGATCTACACGTTCTCGGACGAGCAGGCCGCGGCGGCCGAGGCCTCCCGGGAGGCGTACAACAAGGCCCTGGCCGACTCCGGCTACGGGCCGATCACGACCGAGATCGCCCCGGCCGGGCCCTTCTACTACGCCGAGGACTACCACCAGCAGTACCTGGCGAAGAACCCCTCCGGCTACTGCGGCCTCGGAGGAACAGGAGTGAGCTGCGCATGACCCAGAGCTACGCCAACGGCCCGTCCACCCAGGCACTCCTCGGCGAGACGATCGGGGAGAACCTGGAGCGGACGGCGGCCCGGGTGCCGGACCACCTCGCCCTCGTGTCCCGGCACCAGGACCGGCGCTACACCTACGCCGAGTTCAACGCCGCGGTCGACGAGGTCGCCCGGGGGCTCCTGGCCGCTGGGCTCGAGGTCGGCGACCGCATCGGGATCTGGAGCCCGAACTGCGCCGAGTGGGTGCTGGTCCAGTACGCCACGGCCAAGGCCGGCGTGATCCTGGTCAACATCAACCCGGCCTACCGGACCTCCGAGTTGGCCTACGTCCTCGACCAGTCCGGCTGCCGGATGCTGATCGCCGCCAGGGCTTTCAAAACCAGCAATTACGCCGAGATGATCGAGGAGGTCCGCCCGGATCTGAAGGCCCTGGAGACGGTCATCCTCCTCGGCTCGCCCGAGTGGGACAAGCTCGTGGCCGAAGGGGGGTCGGTTCCCGAGGGTGCTCTGCGGGAGCTCATGGCGGAGCTGCAGTTCGACGATCCCATCAACATCCAGTACACGAGCGGCACGACCGGGTTCCCCAAAGGGGCCACGCTCTCGCACCACAACATCTTGAACAACGGGTACTTCATCGGCGAGGCGTGCCGCTACACCGAAGACGATCGGGTCTGCATCCCCGTCCCCTTCTACCACTGCTTCGGAATGGTGCTCGGCAACCTGGCCTGCACCACCCACGGCGCCGCCATCGTCATCCCCGAAGCGGGGTTCGAGCCGGGGCCGACGCTGGAAGCGGTCGCCGCCGAGCGCTGCACCAGCCTCTACGGCGTGCCGACGATGTTCATCGCCGAACTCGACCACCCCGACTTCGAGACGTTCGACCTCTCCTCACTGCGGACGGGCATCATGGCCGGCTCGCCGTGCCCGGTGGAAGTGATGAAGCAGGTCGTGTCCCGCATGCACATGGAGGACGTGACCATCGCCTACGGCATGACCGAGACGTCGCCGGTGTCGACCCAGACCGTGCCGGAGGACAGCCTGGAGCAGCGGGTGTCAACCGTCGGGCGGGTCCATCCCCACGTGGAGGTCAAGATCATCGACCCCGACACCGGCCGCACCGTCGAGCGCGGCATGCCGGGCGAGCTGTGCACCCGGGGCTACTCGGTCATGACCGGCTACTGGAACGACCCGGATCGCACCGCCGAGGCCATCGATCGCGCCGGATGGATGCACACCGGCGACCTGGCCACCATGGACGCCGACGGCTACGTCAACATCGTCGGCCGCATCAAGGACATGATCATCCGGGGCGGAGAGAACA
>JAUZEX010000048.1 GCA_030838815.1 Actinomycetota bacterium | reverse complement strand
CGTAGCGGAGCGCTCGTGTCTCCAGCACGTCGAGGTCCTCCCCGAAGGCCCTGCGGTTCCGCAATCCGGTGAGCGGGTCGCTCCGGGCGATGGCCGTGAGTTCGTCGTTCAGCCCTTCCAACTCGATCTGTTGCGTGGCGAGCCGGCGGTGGAGGGAAGTAACCCTGTCGGCGGCGATCAGACGGGCCTCGAGGTCATCGGGATCAAGCGGCTTGACGAGATAGTCGTCGGCGCCGGCCGCCATGCCTTCGAGCATCTTGTCGCGGGCACCTTGGCCGGTGACCATCATGAAGTAGGTGTAGCGGGTCACGTCGGCCCGAATGTTGCGGCACAGCTCCTGTCCGGTCAGGCCGGGCATGATCCAGTCGCTGATGACCACCTCAGGCCGGAGGGATTGAAATTGCTCCCAGGCGTCTGCGCCGTCCCTGGCCGTGTAGGTTTCATGGCCGAGGTTTCGCAGCGCCATCAGGGTGACGAGCCTGGACGTGGATTCGTCGTCGACCACCAGGATCCTCATGGCGTCGTGACCAGGAAACCGAGGGCCGAGCGGACCCGTCCGAGCTCGGCTTCGACCGCTTCGAGCATGGCCCCGCCCCCCATCAGGTCTCCGGCCTCACTGTCCGTCTCCAAGGCGGCGCACAAGCGGGCCAGGTCCGTTGCGCCCAGGTTGGCACTGGCTCCGCTCATGGTGTGGGCCGATTGGGATACGGACGCGGCGTCGTCGTCGGCGAGCGCCTGGCGCATTGCCTCGACCCGGGTATCGGCGTCGGCCAGGAACAAGGTGGCCAGCTCCCCCATGAGATCCTCACCCGCCGCCCGGCCGAGTTTCTCCAGGCGGTCGATGATTTTGGCGTCCAGCACCGGCCGGTCGGGCAGGGCGACCATGGTCGGCCGGGTCTTCATCGTCCGGGCGACCAGGGCGAGCAAGGCGTCCTTGCTCACCGGCTTGGCCACATAGCTGTCCATGCCCGCGGCCAGGCAACGCTCGCGGTCTTCCCGACGCGCTCCGGCGGTCATGGCGATGATCGGCGTATGCCGGGCGGAACCTTCCTGGGCCCGAATGGCGGCGGTCGCCTCGAAGCCACTCAACTCCGGCATCTGGCAGTCCATCAAGATGGCGTCATAGTGTTGTTCGGCCGCCGCCTGCACGGCCGCCGCCTGCACGGCCGCCGCCCCGGTGGTCACCGTGTCAACGCGGTATCCGGCACTGGAGAGCATCGCCACTGCAACCTTCTGGTTGACCAGGTTGTCTTCGGCCAGCAGCAGTTGGCCCGTCTCCATTTCGCCGTCCGATGACGGACAACGGTCCGTCACCTGGGTGGCGGGCACCGAGGTCGACTGCAGACCCAAGGCCAGCCGCAGGCATGTCCGGAGATCTTCCCGATGGATCGGCTTGGTCAACGATGCATCGACGCCGGACTCGGCGAGGGTGCCCAGGTTGTGCTCCTGACCCAGGCCTGTCATGAGCACCAGGCGAGCGCTGAGGGCAGGATCGGCGACGATGGCGTTCTTCAATTCGCACCCGTCCATCTCGGGCATGGAGCCGTCGATGAGGACCACGGCGAAGGGCGGGCCCTGCTTGGCGGCTGTCCGCAGCGTTGCCAGGGCGGCCCGGCCGGAGTCGGCGGTCGTAACAGCCATGCCCCAGTCGGTCAGGCATTCGGACAGCACGTCCCGCTGCGTGGCGTTGTCGTCAACCACGAGAACGGTGACACCGGCCAGGCCGGCCTCGGGTGTCGGCGGGTCGTGCATCGCCTGCCCAGCGTCGGCCTGGACGCGGATGGTGAACCAGAACCTGCTCCCTACCCCGAGCTTGCTGGACGCGCCGCAGTCGCCCCCCATCAGCGCCACCAGTTGGCTACTGATGGCCAGTCCGAGACCGGTGCCTCCGTATCTACGGGAAGTGGACGTGTCGGCCTGGACGAAGGGCTGGAAGACCAGAGGGAGCGCGTCGGGCGCAATACCGTCGCCGGTATCGGAGACATCGAAGCAGACCACAGTATCGGCACCGGGGATCGCGTCCGCGGTGACCCGGACGACGATTTCGCCGGTATGGGTGAACTTGATGGCATTGCCGATGAGGTTGGTGAGGACCTGCCGTACCCGACCGGGGTCACCGCGGACCATACCGGGGACAGCATGCTCGACGGTGGTCACCAACTCGAGCCCTTTGGCCTGAGCGGGGCCGGCCAGCAGGTCCACGACATCGTCGACGATGGTCAGGAGGCTGAATTCGATGTCGTCGATCTCGAGCTTGCCGGCTTCGACCTTCGAGAAGTCGAGGATGTCGTTGATGATGGTCAGCAGCGCCTCCCCCGAGTTGCGCACGGTCTGCGCGTAGTCGCGCTGGCGGGCGTCGAGGTTGGTCTCGAGCAGGAGGTCGGTCATGCCGATGACGCCGTTCATGGGAGTGCGAATCTCGTGGCTCATGTTGGCCAGAAAATCGGATTTGAGCCGGGACGCCTCGGTCGCCTCGTCCCGGGCGTCGGCCATGGCCGCCTCTGCACCTGCCTCCGCGGTGACGTCGGCGAGCGTCCCGACCCAGCCCGCGATTCCACCGTCGTTGCCCGGGATCGGCTTCGAGGTCACGATCACGATTCGTGGGGCGGAACCGGGTAGCCGTAGCTCGAATCGGTGGGTGAGCTCGGCCTGACCCGCGGCGCCGTCAGCCAGTTCGGTGATGAGGCCGGCGCGCTGTCCGGGGCCGATGATCGTGTCCCACGCCCGCCCAGCCGCCGCCTCGGGTGCGATGCCGGTGATCTCGGACCAGCGCGGATTGGTGTATAGGTAACGGTTCTCGGCGTCGGTCTGGAAGATACCGATGGGCGCGGCGTCGGTGAGGAGCCGCAACTGGTCGGCGGATTCCTGTACTTCCCGGGCCCGGGCGGCCAGTGCCTCTGCCCTGAGGTAGAGGTTGCCGAACACGGACACTTTGGCCCGGAGCTCGTCCGGCGGGATCGGGGCGAACATGAACTCGACCGCACCGTCGGCATAGCGGTTGGTGTGGACGATCTCGTGGCTCGCATAGGCGGTGATGAAGATGATCGGGGTCATCTCGGACTGCCGCCGTAAACGGATGAGACCGGCCGTCTCAAACCCGTCCATGCCCGGCATACGAACGTCGAGCAGGATGACGGCGAAGTCCTGGGCCATGACGCAACGCAAGGCGGCGAGCCCGGAGTCGGCTTCGACGACGGAGTAGCCGAGTGGCGACAACACGGCCTTCAGCGCCAGCCGCTTGGCGGCATTGTCGTCCACGACCAGGACGCAGACGGACGACTTCGCCCGCACCACAGATGGGCTGGTGCCGGCCTCGGGTATGTTCACGGCGTGGACTCGGCAGAAGTCTGCACCCACGGCATGAGGACCGCCAGGAGCTCAGCGGTATCGATCGGCTTGGCGAGGAAGTCATTGGCGCCGGCATCGACGCAGCGCTGCCGCTCGCCCGGCATCACCTTGCCTGAGACGGCGATGATGGGGAGAGACTTGAGATGGTCCATCGACCGGATGGCGCGAATGGCGGCATACCCGTCCATGATCGGCATCATGATGTCCATGAGGACGATGTCGATGTCGGGAATCCGCTCCAGGATGGCGATGGCGTCCGCCGCGCTTTCGGCGACGGTGACGTTGGCGAGCCGTCGTTCGAGAAGTGCGGTCATGGCGAAGATGTTGCGGAAGTCATCGTCGACCACCAGGACTTTCATCCCGGCCAAGTCGCTGACCTGTGGTCGCTCGGGAGCAGGCGTTGCGGGGAGCGCAATCGGCGCCGCCGATGCGGCTTGCCCCGACGGAAGGTAGATGGTGAAGGTGCTGCCCTGGTCTGGCGCGCTCGACACGGTGATCTCACCGCCGAGCAAGCCGACGAGTTCGCGGCTGATCGAGAGGCCGAGGCCGGTGCCTCCGTAGAGGCGGGCGGTGGTCCCGTCGCCCTGCGCGAAGGCCTCGAAGATTCGCTCCTGCTGGTCTTCGTCGATACCGAGGCCCGTGTCGGTGACCGAGAGGGCCACCACCGACGGAGCCATGGCCAGCGACTCCGTCTCCCGGCTCCAGCCGTTCTCCGCCGCGCTGACCCGGAGGTGCACCTGGCCGCGCTCGGTGAACTTGAAGGCGTTGGAGAGCAGATTCTTGAGAACCTGGCCAAGGCGGAGCGGGTCGGTGACGATGTGTGTGGGGCTGTCGGGTGCGAGGTCGATCGAGTAGGCAATGTCCTTTCCTCTGGCGACCGGTTCGAACTCCCGGAGGAGGACGGCACTGAGCTCTTCGATGGAGAGGTCGGTCATCTCCACGGTGACGGTGCCCGATTCGACCTTGGCCAGGTCGAGGATGTTGTTGAGAAGATTCAGCAGCTCCTTGCCGGACGAACGGATCACGCTCGCATACTCGACCTGGGCTGCGGTCATGTTGTTCTCGGGGTTTTCTTCGAGTTGCTGGGCGAGGATCAAAAGGCTGTTCAGCGGCGTGCGGAGCTCGTGCGACATGTTGGCGATGAACTCGGACTTGTACTTCGACGAGACGGCCAGCTGGCCGGCCTTCTCCTCGACGAGGAGCTTGGACTGCTCGACCAACTGGTTCTTCTGCTCCGCCTCGATGTTCTGCTCGGCGAGCAACCGGGCCTGGCGTCCAAGGTCCTCGTTCGACTCGCGGAGCTCCTCCTGCTGCGAGCGGAGCTCCTCGGCCAGAGACTGCGACTGCTCGAGCAGGTTCTCCGTGAGCGTGTTGGCTTCGATGGTGTTCAGGACGAGGCCGATGCTCTCCGGGAGCTGGTCGAGGAACGCCTGATGGGTGACGCTGAACGGTGAGAAGGAGGCGAGCTCGACCACGGCGCGCACCGACCCCTCGAACAGGACCGGAAGGACGATGATGTTGAGGGGAGGGGACTCACCGAGTCCCGAATTGATCCGCACGTAGTCGCCGGGAACCTCAGTGAGCAGGATCCGCTTCTTCTCCTTGGCGCACTGGCCGACCAGCCCCTCACCGAGACGGAAGACAGTCGACAGATGCTTCCGTTCTTCGTAGCCGTAACCGGCCTGGAACTGCAGGACGGGGTCGCCACCGTCGGACGGGCTGGTCATCGAGTAGAACACCCCATGTTGGGCCGAGACGAGCGGCGCCAGCTCCGAGAGGATCATGCTCGACACGGCCGCCAGGTCGCGCTGGCCCTGGAGCATGCGAGTGAAACGCTCCCTGTTCGTCTTCAGCCAGTCCTGCTCGATGTTCTGCCTGGTCGTCTCCCGGAGGTTACGGATCATCTCATTGAGCTTGTCCTTCAGGACGGCGACCTCCCCGCTGGCCTCCACCCTGACCTGACGGGTGAGGTCGCCCTCGGTGACCGCAGTGGCCACCTCGGAGATGGCTCGCACCTGGTTGGTGAGATTCGCCGCCAACTGGTTGACGTTGTCGGTCAGGTCCTTCCAGACGCCGCCGACCTCCTTCGATTGGGCCTGGCCGCCCAGCTTGCCTTCGACTCCCACTTCCCGGGCGACTCGCGTCACCTCGCCGGCGAAGGCGTTGAGCTGGTCGACCATGGCATTGATGGTGTTCTTCAGCTCCAGGAACTCGCCTTGGACGACAATCGAGATTTTCTTGCTCAAGTCGCCGTGGGCCACCGCCGTGGTCACCTCGGCGATGTTCCGCATCTGGGCCGTCAAGTTGCCGGCCATCAGGTTGACGTTGTCGGTCAGGTCCTTCCATACGCCGCCCACCTCGATGGTGACGGCGGCCGCCTGACCCAGCTTGCCCTCGGTGCCGACCTCGCGGGCCACCCGCGTCACCTCGGAGATGAACCCGTTGAGCTGGTCGACCATGGCGTTGATGGTGTTCTTCAACTCCAGCATCTCGCCCTGGACGACGATCGACACCTTCTTGCTCAGGTCGCCGTCGGCGACCGCACCGATGACCCGCTGCATCTCGATGGTGGGACGCACGAGGTCGTCGATCAGGTTGTTGACCGAGTCGATGCTGCCGGACCAGCTCTGGGTCCACCCGCCGTGCACGACGCGCTGCGACAGCCGGCCTTCCTTCCCAACCACCTGACTCACCCGGGCCAGCTCGGCCCCGAGGGCCTGGTTGGCGATGATGACCTCGTTGAGGCCGTCGGCCACCTTGCCCGCCACACCACTCCAGTCGAGGGGCATCCGGGCCGTGAAATCACCGGTCCTGACCTGGGCCAGGACACTCAGCAGGACCTTGGCATCGAGAGCGTCGGCGAGGGTCACCGCTGGATCGGACATTGAACCTCCATGAGGAATTCGGACATCTCTCGTGAACGAGCGAAATCCGCACCTCATGGGTCACATCGGCAGACGGTTCCCAATCCTGGAGGACAACGGAGACGTTGGGACGCGACTGGGCCCCGACCCGTCCTGGGGCTCAGTCGGGAAGACGGAACTGCATCCGCTCAATCGAGGCGCTGATGGGCACAAACAGCTCGGCTCGGATCCGGTTGTGCTCCTCGTCGGCGTCGTAGATCCGGTAGGCCTCCTCGTCGACGAGATCG
>JAUZEX010000896.1 GCA_030838815.1 Actinomycetota bacterium | reverse complement strand
GGCCGTCACCTACAAGATCGTCGGCACGATCGGGCTGCTCGTCGGCGTCCGGGCCGTGATCGTCCTCATCTACGGCGAGGAGGCCAGGGTGTTCGCGCCCTTCCTCCCGCAGACGACGGTGTTCTCCGTCCAGGGCGTCTCCGTCAGCGTCGAGAACCTGATCACCCTCGGGCTCGGCGCGGCCGCCGCCGCCGGGTTGTTCGTGCTGTTCCGGACGACCCGCCTCGGGCTGGCCGTACGGGCCGTCGTCGACGACCCCGCCCTCCTCGACGTCACCGGCGAGAACCCCACCCGGGTCCGCCGCCACGCCTGGATGCTCGGCAGCGTCTTCGCCGCCACCTCCGGCGTCCTCTTCGCCTCCGTCCAGCAGCAGGTGCAGGTCGACGTCCTCGCCCTCCTCATCGTGCAGGCCTTCGGGGCCGCCGCCCTCGCCCGCTTCACCAGCCTGCCCGGTTCGTTCGCCGGCGGTCTCGTCATCGGAATGGCGCAGGCGTTGATCTCGAAGGAGGCCACCCGGGTTCCGGCCCTCGTCGGCCTCGACCTCAACATCCCGTTCCTCGTCCTGTTCGTCGTCCTGCTCGTCACCCCGAAGGGCCGCCTCGTCGACCTCGGCCGGCAGGTGAAGGCCCGGGCCGCGCCGCCCAGCCGGCTGTCGCTCCGGTCCCGGCGGACGGTCTCGGCGCTGGCCCTGGCCTTTGCCGTCGTGCTGCCCCATGTGGTCGGCGCCCGCCTGGCGCTGTGGAACACGGCGATGGCGGAGGTGGTGCTGTTCCTCTCCCTCGGGCTGCTCGTCCGGGTCTCGGGCCAGATCTCGCTCTGCCACGTCGGGTTCGCCGCTGCCGGTGCCGCCGCCTTCGGGCACCTGCTCAGCTGGGGTCTCCCCTGGCCGGTGGCGCTCCTCCTGGCCGGGATCGGAACGGTGCCCGTCGGCCTGCTGATCGCCGTGCCGGCCATCCGCCTGTCGGGCCTCTACCTGGGCTTGGCCACGCTCGGCTTCGGCATCTTCCTGGCCCAGTTCTTCTACACCAAGAGCTACGTCTTCGGCGTCGGCCAGCAGCTGGCCACGCCCCGGCCGGCCGGGTTCACCTCCGACGTCCGGTACTACTACGTGCTGCTGGCCCTGGCCCTGGCCGGCACCCTGGTCGTGGTGATCGTGGAGCGCAGCCGGCTGGGACGGCTGCTGCGGGGCCTGGCCGACGCCCCCGTGGCGCTGTCGACGCTCGGGGCCAACACCAACGTCTCGCTCGTGATCGTCTTCTGCCTCTCGGCGGCCATGGCCGGTGTCAGCGGTGCCGCCTTCGCCGGGCTCTTCGGCCGGGTGGGCGGGTTCAGCTTCCCCGCCACCCAGTCGCTCACGCTCCTGGCCGTGCTCGTGGTGGCCGGCCCCCGCATCGTCCCGGCGGCGTTCCTCGCCCCCGTGCTCCTCTTCGTCGTTCCCGGCTACGCCGGCAATCCGCACATCGCCGACGCCCTCCAGGTGGGGTTCGGGCTGACGGCCGTGCTCGTCGCCGCTTCGTCCCAGGGCTCGCTCGACGCCTGGTTCGCCCGCCGGGCCCTCCAGGCCCGCGAGCGTCTCGTCGGCCCCGCCGGCCGTGCTTTCAACACCCTGAGGCAGCCCTCCAATACAGGGGCGTCCGGGCTCACCGCCGACGCGGCCGGAGGTGGCCGGTGAGCGCGTTCAGCGACGACGGCCGGCATGGGGTAGGGGCCCCATGCTCGGAGGAGCCCGGCGGACGCCGGGCGGGGGCGGCGAAGCCGCCCACCGACACAGACGGGCTTGTCGTCTCTGGGCTGGTCGTCCGCTACGGCGGCCTCGTGGCCGTGGACGGGGTCAACCTCACGGCGCCCCCCGGGCGGGTCACCGGGCTGATCGGGCCCAACGGCGCGGGCAAGACCACGACGTTCAACGCCTGCTCGGGCCTCGTTCGGCCGACCGAGGGTCGGGTGCACCTGTTCGGATCCGACGTCACCTCGTCGTCGCCGCCGGCCCGGGCCCAGCGGGGCCTCGGACGCACCTTCCAGCGCATGGAGCTGTTCGACTCGCTCCTCGTGCGGGAGAACGTGGCCCTCGGCCGTGAGGCCGGCATGGCCGGCTCCCGGCCCTGGAACCACCTCCGGGCCCGCCACGCCGACCGGGACGCCATCCGGGCGGCGACCGACGACGCTCTCGAGTTGTGCGGCATCACCCACCTCGCCGACCGCCGGCCGGCCGACCTGTCCACCGGTCAGCGGCGTCTCGTCGAGCTGGCCCGGGTGGTGGCCGGGGGTTTCCGGCTCCTGCTGCTCGACGAGCCGAGCTCCGGCCTCGACCACACCGAGACCGACCGGTTCGGCGACGCCCTGCGCACGCTCGTGGAGGAGCGCGGCACCGGGCTCCTGATCGTGGAGCACGACATGGCGCTCGTCATGCGGATCTGCCACTACGTCTACGTGCTCGACTTCGGGCGCCCCATTTTCGAGGGCGAACCGCAAGCCGTCGTGGCCAGCGACGTCGTGCGGGCGGCCTATCTCGGCGACGAGACCGCCGAGCTGGCGGAAATGGAAGCAGCGATGGAGGCCGGCCATGTTTGAGCTCCGCCGCATCACCGCCGGCTATGGCGCCACCACCGTCCTGCGCGACGTCTCCCTGGCCGTTCCCGACGGCAGCGTCGTCGCCCTCATCGGCGCCAATGGCGCCGGGAAGACCACCCTGCTACGGGTGGCGTCCGGCCTGCTGGCGCCGACGTCCGGCACCCTGGTCATCGACGGCGAACCGGTCGAGGACACCACGCCCCACGGCCTCGTCGGCCAGGGAATCTGCCTCGTCCCCGAAGGCCGTGGCGTCTTCCGGTCGCTCACCGTGCGGGAGAACCTGACCCTCCAGGCCCGCACGGGAACGAGCGACGAAGCGATCGAACGGGCCGTGGAAGCGTTTCCCCGCCTCGGCGAGCGCCTCAACCAGGCCGCCGGGACCATGTCCGGTGGTGAACAGCAGATGCTGGCCCTCGCCCGCGCCTACATCCAGTCGCCCCGGCTCGTGCTCCTCGACGAGGTGTCGATGGGCCTCGCGCCCCGGGTGGTCGACGAGATCTTCACCTTCTTGGCCGGGCTCGCCGCCGCCGGCTCCAGCCTCCTGCTCGTCGAGCAGTACGTCACCCGGGCCCTCGGCGTGGCCGACTACGTCTACATGCTCAACAAGGGCCAGCTGGCCTTCGCCGGCGAACCCGCCGAACTCGCCGGCACCGACGTCTTCGCCGCCTACGTCGGCGCCGCCGTCGGCTCCCGCTGAACCCGCCCCGTTCCGCACAGAACTCCACAGACGGAGGTTTTCCGTGAGTTCCACCACCCGCCGGGCCGCGCTCGGCGCCCTTGTCAGCGCCATCCTGTTCACCAGCGGCTGCGGGACCCGCGTCGAACGGGCCGCGATCCTCTCCGCCGAAGGCCAGAGCGCCG
>JAUZEX010000868.1 GCA_030838815.1 Actinomycetota bacterium | reverse complement strand
TCAGTCGGGAAGACGGAACTGCATCCGCTCAATCGAGGCGCTGATGGGCACAAACAGCTCGGCTCGGATCCGGTTGTGCTCCTCGTCGGCGTCGTAGATCCGGTAGGCCTCCTCGTCGACGAGATCGACCGTGATCCCGTAGGACACGTTGCCATCTCGCAGGCCCAGGTCCTGGCCCGCCACCAGAGCCAGGTCGACCCCGTCGACGCGGAGATCCCGCAGCGCCTGCAACGCCCGCTCGACATCCTCCACCGACACACCGGGATGCGTCCGTCCCACCACCACGTTGCGGATCATCGTGGAGCACCTTACAAGCGGCTGTAGTCCCGTTGCCGCCCGAACCCGTCACGCACTTAGCCCAGGCGTGACATGGACGGGTTCGTGATGGAGGGGACGACGAAGAGGCGGACGTCCCGCTCGATGTCGTCGATGGTGGGGTAGAGGGCCCGCTGCGAGAGGAAGTGGAGCTGCACGGTACTCAGCCAGCGGATGAGGTCGTCGTCGCTCAGGTCGGAGCGGAGCTCGCCCCGGGCCCGGCCGTGTTCGAAGATCGGCCGCCAGTACTCGTAACGGACGGTGGCGGCGGCGATCGTCTCCGGCACGAGGTCGCGGTTCTCCATACGGAGCAGGTCGACGATGTACTCGTCCTCGAGGGCGAGTTGGAGTCCGAGGACGATGGAGGCGGCGATCAGGTCACCGACCGGGCCTCCGATCGGCAGGCGTTCCCGTCGGATGTTGTTGATCCGTCGTGATTCCTCGGCGCTGACGGCGGCGGCCACCGCCTCCTTGCTGGGGAAGTAGCGGTACAGGTTCGGCCGGACGATCCCGACGCCTTGGGCGATGTCGTCCATCCGGGTCCGGGCCAGCCCCCATTTCTGGAAGCACTGACGGGCGGCGGCCACGATGGCACCGCGCCGGTCGGCCTCGGCGTCGCTCTGTTGCTGTCGTGGCGGAGCGGCATCCGGCCGGGTCATGACGGTGCCTCGGCGGCCGGCCCGAAGAAGTCGAGCAGCATCGCCGCGAACGCCCGGGGGTCCTCCCGATGGGGGAAGTGGCCGGTCCCGGGAACGTCGACCACTCGGCAGCCCTCGGGGAACAGCGCCGGCGACTCGGCCCACCACTTGTCCACCGTCATCCGGTCCTCTGGGCCCCGGAACAGCAGGGTGGGCACGCGGGTGGGCTGCTTGAGCAGCCGACGGGTCGGGCGGCCGCTGGGCAACAATTCCGCCCGCAGCAGCGCCCGGTAGTACTTGAGGGCGTCGTCGAGCACGCCCGGCTGGGAGAGCGTCGCCTTGGCGTCCGCCGTCGCCTCGGGCGTGATCGTCCACGTGGGAGCCCAGCGCCGGTACAGCTTGTCGATGTAGGCGAAGTCGTTGCGGGCGATGACCCGCTTGGCCAGCCAGGGCAGCTGGTTCAGCACGGCGTGGCGGGCCGCCCACGTGACCCGCAGGTCGGTGAAGCCCACGCTGGCGGGGTGGGCATGGCCGGCGGCCAGCTTGGCCACACTGTCGGGGTCGAGGTGGGCGGCGGCGAAGGCCAGGAAGTAGCCCCAGTCCACGCCGCAGAGGTAGAACCGGTCAGCCTCCAGCGCCTCGGCGAAGGCCAGCATCGTGCGGCCCCCTTCGGCCACGCTGTAGTCGTCGCGGGGCGAGGGGCCCGACGGCGGGTAGCCGGGCAGGCTGGGCGCCACCGCCCGGTACCCCGCGGCGGCCAAGTGGCCCATGACCGGCAGCCAACCCCGGGCGGTGTCCGGATAGCCGTGCAACAGCACCACCAGCGGGCCCGAGCCCTCCGAGAGGAAGGCCAGGTCGACGCCGTTCGCTCGGACGAGCTCATAGCCCGGGGCCTCGGTCTGCATGCCACCTCCACCGGCTGTCATCCGCCCGTTGCCAGAAGCGCCGCCATGATACATGATACTCAATGTGTCTCACGTATCGCCGAAGTGGACGGACCCGACCCACGAGACGAGTGAACCCGACCGTTACTGGTCGACGGTCAACGGCCGGGAGGCCACTCCGCTGGTCATGACGGCCATGGACTGGACGTTCTGGAAGAAGAGCCTCGAACTGGCCGCCATGCGGGCCTGGTGTGACCTCGGGATCGTGGCTCCGGCCGAGGTCGTCTTCGTGGACGATCCCAACCAGCGGGTCACCGGCTCCTTCTTCGGGCGCCAAGCGGTCAACATCGACCGGGTCCGCTGGCTCATGGGCTGCCTCCCCGGCACAACGGGTGACGACGTCGAGCGGGACATCTTCGGGGTGGTGCGTCCCGGGGTCGTCGATCCTCCCCGCAGGGTGTCGAAGCTGGCCATCGCCCGCGGGTTTCCCCGGGCGCTCCGGAACCAGTCCACCGACGTGCATCGGCTACGGGGCGCCCACCATCGCTGGTGGCGCCAATGCCTCGACGACCCGTCCTCGGCGGGGAGTCCGGCCAAGCGGCTGCTCGGGGCGCGACGCCGTTTCGAGGACACCCAGCACGTCCACATCCGGGGCCGGTCGCTGCTGCAGGGCCTCCGGTCCCAGGTCCAGCTCCTGGCTGCGTCGGCCGGCCGGGAAGACCTGCTCGGCGTCCTCACCTCCGGGATGGGAGAGATGGAGGAGACAGCGGTGGTCGACGACCTGTGGCGCGTGGCGCACTCCCAGCTGACGCTGGGGGACTTCCTGCGGGCCCACGGGTTCCACGGTCACGGCGAGGGCAACCTCTCCGGACGGAGCTGGCGGGAACAGCCCGAACAGGTCGAGCGCCTCCTGGCCGGCTACGCAGCCATGCCTCCCGAGGAACGGCCCCGCCGGCGAAGCGCCGCCGTCCAGGCGGCCCGGGCCGGAGCAGAGACCGAACTGCTGGCGGCCGTCCCGCCCCTCAAACGACCCCTGGCCGCCTGGATGCTGCGGACGACGGTGGTCCTGACCCGCGACCTCGAGGTCAGCAAGGCCGGCTTCCTGCTGGCCATCGACGCGGGACGGGCGGCGTGTCGCGACCTCGGCGAGGAACTGGCCAAGGCCGGGACACTGGCCGACCCCGACGACGTGCTGCATTTGACCGTCGACGAAGCCGCCGCCCACCAGCCCCGCGATGTGCGGGAACTGGTCGAGTACCGCCGGGAGCGCCACGCGCACCACTGCACCGTGGCGCCCGACGACTCGTGGACGGGAAACCCACAAGCCCAGACGGTGGCCGCCCGGCCTGACGGCGGCCCACCTCCTCGGCCGGACCGCCTAGACGGCGTGGGCGGCAGCCCCGGCGTCGTGGTGGGGTCGGCCCGGGTGGTGATCGATTCCGTCGCCGACGCCCCGCCCGGGCCGGGCGAGGTCCTGGTCTGCGCCATGACCGACCCGAGCTGGGCGCCGATGTTCCTGCTCGCCGCCGCCGTGGTCACCGACATCGGCGGGCCGGCCAGTCACGGCGCCATCGTCGCCCGCGAGCTGGGCGTGCCCTGCGTGGCCAACACCCGTACGGGCACGGCCGTGATCACCACCGGTGACCTGTTGCGGGTCGACGGCGACGCCGGGGTCGTGGAGATCCTGGAACGGGCGCCGGTCGCCCCCACGGCGGGAAGTGTCTGTTGAGCGCCGTCCGCACCGCCCTCCTCGACGCGGCTTTCGATCTGCCCCATGGCCCCTTCGCCGACCCGCTGACGGTGGAGAACTACCAGTGGCTGGCCATGGACGGCTCCGGCCTCGGGCTCATCTGCCATGTGGGCACCTATCCGGGCGACGGGACGCTGTGGCACACGCTGTCGGCTGTGTCCCTTCCCAGCGGCGACGTGTACGTCGCCAAGGCCGTCGGCCGGGCTCCCGATCCGGCCTGCGCCGGGACCGCTTTGCACCACCTGCGGTGCGAAGATCCCTTCTCCCGCTGGCGGTTCTCCGCCGACGCCGGCTTCCAGCCCACCACGTTCGCCGAACTGGGACAGGGCCCCCTGCCCGACCGTCCCACCGTCCCCCTGACCGTCGACGTGGCCTTCGAGGCCTTCGGCCCGCTGTGGAACCCGAGGGGTTCCGGCGCCCAACCGGAATGGGGCTCCTTCCACCTCGAACAGCCCATGCGGGCGCGGGGGACAGTGTCCATTGGTGCAACCGTCCACCTCTTCGACGGGTATGGCTTCCGCGATCACAGCCGGGGACAGCGCGACCTCCGCAACGTCGAACATTCCTACTGGTGCAACGGCGTCGTCCCGTCGGGACGGGCGTTCGCCAGCCTCTGTGTGACCAACCGCGACGGTCACCGCGAATCGAGGGCGGCCATCGTCGACGGAGCCGACTTCGCCGACGCCGCACTCGTCGTGCCGCCGGCCATGTC
>JAUZEX010000849.1 GCA_030838815.1 Actinomycetota bacterium | reverse complement strand
TCAACCCGACCACCGCCGCCTTCGCCGGGTTGTAGGCCGCGTTGCCGAGCTCCGGCCGGTTGGCGAAGGCGGCCAACGACGCCACGTTGACGATCTTGCCGTAGCTACGGCAGGAGAGCTCCGGCTCCACCGCCCGGCACATGAGGAAGGCGGTTTCGACGTTCAGGCGAAAGGTGTCGCGGAAGTACTGCAGGGACATGTTCGAAAGCGCCATGTCGAAATCGCCTTCGGTGAAGCCGACCATGCCGCCGGCCACGTTGGCCAGGCCGTGCACCTCGCCGAACACGTCGATGCATTCGGATACCACCCGGCGGGCCTCGTCCTCGTCCGAGACGTCAGCCCGCAGCGCCAGCACCTTGCCCGACAGGCCCTCCGCGGCCCGGACCGTCGCCTCGAGCCGCCGGGCGCTCACGTCCACCGCCACCACGTTGGCGCCCGCCCGGCACAGGCGGGCGGCGGCCGCTCCGCCGATGCCTCCGGCTGCACCGGTCACGATGTAGGTGCGTGGCTCGTCACTCAACGGAGACTCTCCATGGATCGCAACGGTCAGACGTACGAGGTCGGGTTGAAGCGGGCCGGTCGCTTTTCCCGCAACGCCGCCAAACCCTCCTCCGCCTCCGGGCCGGCAAAGCCGAGGATCCCCAAGGCCAGCGAGGCCTCGAAGGCCGGCCAGGCTGCCCGCACCCAGTTGTTCAGGGCGTGCTTCGTCCACCGGATGGCGTTCGGGGCCCCGGCGGCGAGGCGGGTGGCGATCTCCAGGGCCCGGGCCATGACGTCGCCGTCGTCGACGCAGAAGGTAACGAGGCCGAGTCGCTCGGCTTCCTCGCCGGTGATCGGCTCACTGGTCATCAGGTAGTACTTGGCTTTGGCCATGCTGCACAGCAGCGGCCAGATGGCCACGGCGTGGTCGTCGGCGGCGACACCCAAGGTGGTGTGACCGTCGACGAGCTTGGCTGTCCGGGCCGCGACCGACACGTCGGCCAGTAGGGCGGCGGCCAGCGCGCCACCGGCGGCCGGGCCGTTGATGGCCGACACGATGGGTTTCCCGCAGCCGAGGATGTTCTCGACCAGGGCCCGCCCGTCCTTCCACATCCGGCACCGGAAGTCGTGGTCCTCGATGATCCGCTCCACCATGTCGAAGTCGCCGCCGGCCGAGAAGGCTCTCCCCTCGCCGGTCAGCACGACCGCGCTCACGTCCGGATCGGCATCGATCAGGCGCCAGATGCCGGCCAGGTCGTGGTGAAGCTCGAAGTCCATCGAGTTCATCGCCCCCCGGGACATCGTGACCCGCAACACCCGCTCCGCCGGCCAGTCGAGCCGAAGTCCGGAATAGTTCGGATACGGCGATGCCGCGGTAGCCCGTCCCTCCCCGACCGATGTCATCGCGCCACCAGGCTCGGCTCGGGGCAGAGCTCCTCCCGCAGCCGCTGCTTCTGCACCTTGCCGTACGTCGTCCGGGGGAGCTCCGGTCGGATCACGACCTGCGAGACACGCTGGTACTTGGCCAGCCGCTCGTTGACCCACTCCCGCAGCTCCTCGGCACTGTCCGCCGCCCCGCTCCTGGTGATCACCACCGCCAGCGGAGTCTCGCCCCACTTGTCGTGCGGCACGCCGATGACCGCCACTTCACTGACGCCCGGGTGCTCCATGAACACCCGCTCGATGTCCACGGCGAAGACGTTCATCCCGCCCGACTTGATCATGTCCTTCGACCGGCCCGACACGTAGAGGAATCCGTCCTGATCGACGTGGCCCATGTCGCCACTGCGCAGGTAGGTGCGACCGGTGGGGCTGGTCCAGGTGGCCTCCCGGGTCAGATCCGGCCGCCCGTAGTACCCCGTCATCATGCCGGGGCCGTGAGCGACGATCTCCCCCGTCTCGCCGGCGGGGAGCTCGTGGCCCTCGGCGTCGATGATCCGGATGTCCTCCAGGAAGGCTGCTTTCCCGACCGTGCCCCGTTTCCCCCGCTCGGCGTCCTCCGGGATCGCCAGCGTGGCGAACCCCTCCGTCATGCCGTATACCTCGTAGAGCCCCGCGGTCGGGAAGGCCTTGAGGACGGCGTCGGATGTCGTCGGCGAAAGCGGCTGTCCGGCCGTGATCAGGACCTGCAGCGACGACGTGTCGTAGCGGTCGACGCCGTGCTCGAGCAGGGCGATGTATTGCGTCGGGACCAGGAAGGCGTGCGTGCCGCGGTGGCGGGCCACGGCGGCGAGGAACATCTCGGCGGTGAACTTCGGCAACAGGACGACCGTGCCACCCCGGTACATCGTCGGGAACATCGTGATCCAGGTCCCCGAGGCGAAGACCGGCGTGGCGCACACCGCCACCGAATAGCGGCAGATCCGCAGCCCCATCCCGAAACCAAGCGGGTAGTTGAGCCGGCCGAAGTGGGTGTGCTCGATGCCCTTCGGGACGCCCGTCGTCCCCGACGAGTAGATGATGCTCATCGCGTCGTCCGCTTCCAGCTTCACCCCGGGAGGGGCTTCCGACGCCGGGTCGACGAGGTCCCCGCCCCGTTGCCACTCCGGCGCCGCCGCGTCACCGAAGCAGTAGAAGCGGTCGGGCGGGACGTGGGTCAGGGCTCCCCGGACGGCGTCGATCTGGGCCCTGGTCGTGTCGTCGGCGAAGATCACGGTGGCGTCCGACGCGTTGGCCAGTCGGGCCAGGGCGTCACCATCGAGCAGCGTGTTGAGCAGGACGATGACGCACCCCGCCTTCACCGCCCCCCAGAACATCTCGAACATGGGCAGCGAGTTCGGCATGAACAGGCACACCTTGTCGCCCTTGACCAGCCCCAGCCCCAAGAGGCTGTTGGCCACCTTGTTCGTCCGGGCCTCGAGCTCGCCCCACGTCAGCTGGTCATCGCCACACGCGACTGCCACCTCCCGGGTGCACAGCCGGGCGTTGTGGGCAATGACGTCGGAGCACAGCCAGTCCGCGTCGTAGCGCAGCACCATCGCGGGTCCCCCTCGGCCGTCATGAATCTCAGCACCGAGTTATGCGAGCGAGTATTCGCTCGTATTCAATCCGCCAAGGGGGACCATTGTCAACCCGTTCCCCGTCAAGGCCCGTAATCGGCCACCTCTGGCTCCTGAGCCGATGGGCGGCTCAATTCTGAGCGAGCGACTCTTCGCTCGCATAAGCCCGGACGGGCTCGTCCACCTGCGAGGCCGCGGTGCCCTGAAACGTCAGCTCCCCAGGGTCGCGGGCGCGAAGCGTTCGGCGGCCCACGACGAGGTACGAAATCGCCTCGGGGCCGCCGAACGCACCGGAGCCTCACGGGAGGGTTACTGCGCGGTCAGGCCCGCGTCGATGATCTGCTCGGTGCCGGTGATGTAGGACGACTCGTCCGAGGCGAGCCAGACCATCAGCCGTGAGACCTCATCGGGCTCTGCCATCCGGCCGAGCGGGATCATCGCCGCGATGCCCCCACCCTCTTCGTCGGTGGCGGCAGCCATCATCGGCGTCTTGATGTAGCCGGGGTGGACTGAGTTGACCCGGATGTTGTCCTTGCCGTACTGGATGGCAACGTGTTTCGTCATCCCTCGGGAGGCGAATTTGCTGCCCACGTAGGCGAGGTTCGGCGAGCCGACGATGGAGACGATGCCGGCGATGGAGGAGACGTTGACGATCGATCCGCCGCCCGCTTGCTGCATCGAGGGGATGACGCACTTCATGCCGTAGAACTGGGAGTGCTGATTGACGGCGCAGACCTGGAGGTAGGCCTCTTCGTCCAGCTCGACCGTCTCGGCGATCGGGCCGATGATCCCGGCGTTGTTGATGAGCACGGTGACCGGACCGAACGTCGCCTCCGTCTCCGCCACGACCCGCCGCCAATCGGCGAGCGATGTCACGTCCGCCTTGATGAACCGGGCGTTCTCGCCGAGCTCGGCCGCGATCTTCTCGCCATCCACGTCGTTGATGTCGGTCATCACCACCTGGGCGCCTTCCGCCACGAAGCGGCGGGCGTGGGCCTCACCCATTCCCTGAGCCGCCCCGGTGATGATCGCGACCTTGCCATCCAACCGTCCCATGCTCGTTCTCCCTCTCAATTGAAACGACGTGTGGAAAACCCAGCCGGCGCGAGCGCCGGAGTGACCGTCTCCTCCGGAAACCTGGGCGGGCTCAGCAGGGGCTCCGCCACTTCGTCGACCGTGGGGCCGATATCGGCGGCGAACTTATGGAGCTCTTCGAGGTCGAAGGAATAAACGTCGGCGGCCGTGCCGCCCAGCATCGGGCGCACTTCGGCCGGGTCGACGCCGGCGAAGGCCGCCCGCAAAGCTTCCCGGCTGTAGGGATAGGTGCCTTCGCGGTGGGGCAGGTCGGCACCCCACATGATGCGGTCGACGCCGATCCGGGCCCGCATGTCGACTTCCGTGCCGGTCATGAAGCTGGCGCCGACGTAGCAGTTGGTGGCGAAGTACTCGCTCGGCCGGCGGGTCAGCGTGGCCAGGGCCGGGCCGGCGAAGAACTCCGTCACGCTGCCCTCGACCGAAGCCAGGTCGCAGAAGGCGTCTAGCTTGGCCAGGTAGCCCGGCACCCAGCCCGCACCGCCTTCCGTGATCACGAACTTCAGCGTCGGGAACCGCTCGAAGACCCCGGCGAAGATCAGGTGCGCCAACCCCCGCTGGGCGAAGAAGTTCGACTCGATGAGGCCGATGGCCGGACCGGCCGCACCGGTGGCCGGAGTGTTGGCGTCGCCGGGCAGGTTGGCATGACGGTGAATCGGCACGTCGAGCTGCGCGCACACGTCCCAGATCGGGTCGTACGCCGGGTAGTAGAGGGGGACCAGGGCTGACACGGCGTCGCCGGGGAGCAGGATCCCTCCGGTGAGCCCGGCATCCTTCATCCAGCGGATCTCGGCCACGGCGTCGTCGACGTCGTTGAGGAAGATCTGCCCGACTCCGGCCCGCCGGCCGGGTGCCTCGGCGCAGAAGTCGACCAGCCACCGGTTGTGGGCCTGCAGGCCGGCCCAGCGCCGCTCGTAATCAGCCCGTGTCTGGGGGACTCCGACGGTAAACACCCCGGCCGGGAAAAACGGCGGGGCCGTGTTGGGGAACAGAACCTCACCGACGATGCCCTGCGACTCCAGCGCCGCCTGGCGTTTGGCACTGTCCCAGCTGAACGTCGAGTCCGACGAGGCAACGCCCGGCTTAATGTCGTTCTCCTCGAGGTCTGACCAGGGATCGGCGAACGAGGTCGCCCACTCATCGAAGGGCTCGTGCCACCGCTTCTCGAGGTACTCCTTGTAGCCGAGCAACGGCGCGCCGGCATGGCCGTCAGCGGAGATGACCACGTAGCGGCCAGAAGTATCCGTCATGCGGGCCAGCTTCCGTTGATGAGACGGACGATGAACAGCCCGCGGTCCTGGTCGGTGAACCAGATTTCGCCCCGCTCCGGAATGATGCGGGGCTGCGCCGAGGCGTACCCGCCGGTGGTCCCGCCGAAGGAGCCGGGCGCCCGGCGACCGTCGCCCCCGGGGTTGAAGTAGGCGATCTCCTTCGGCGCCCGGACGTCGCGGATGTCGAACACCCGAAGACCGGACTCGAACGTCGAGCAGGCCAGGATTGTCGGCTCGACCTCCCGGTCCGTGTTGCAGTAATGCGTGTTGTAGCCGAACGGGAAGAACCCGCCTCCCTCGTTGTTGTGGTTCGTCTCGCTCGCAGCCAGGCCACTGTTCTCGGGCATCTGGATCTCGAGCTTGAGCTTCGACACGACGACCGGATGGGTCTCGTCGCCGATATCGATGATGCGGGGCCCGCCGTGGTGCATCTCGTCGACGAATACGACATAGGGCCGCCCGCCGCTGGTGATCGGGATGGCGTGTTGACCGATCGCGCCGTCGCGCCAGGTGACCTTCCCG
>JAUZEX010000846.1 GCA_030838815.1 Actinomycetota bacterium | reverse complement strand
GCCCGGAGGAAGGCCTCCCCGACCCCGGTGGCCGACACGGCGCAGGTGGAGTCCTCGGCCCAGGTGCCGGCGCCGGGAACAGGGCTGTCGCCGACCCGGCCCGGAAGCTGGCCGGTGCGTCCACCGGTCGATGTGGCGGCGGCGAGGTGCCCGCCGGCGTCGCGGGCCACGGCCCCAACCGTCGAGCCACCGACCGTCGGCATCCGGGCGGCGCCAGGCCAACGGGCCAGGGCCCGGCGGCGGCGGTCGGTGATGAACCACTCCTCGGGCTCGAAGGCCAAGCCTGCGTCCCGGGCGAAAGCCTCGGCGCCGGGCCCGGCGAGAAGGACGTGGCGGCCGTCGTCCATCACGGCCCGGGCGGCCAGCACCGGGTGGCGGACCCCGGTGACGGCGGCGACACCGCCGAGCCGCCGGGCCCACCCGTCCGCCACGGCGGCGTCCATCTCGACGGTGCCGACGGCGGTGAGAGCGGAGCCTCGGCCGGCGTTCCACTCCTCGTCGTCCTCGAGGACGGTCACGGCGGCCAGGACCGCCTCCAGAGCGGCACCGCCGCCGGCCAGCACGGCCAATCCGGCCCGCAGGGCGGCGGCCAGACCGGCGGCCTGCCGGGCCCAGCGGGAGCCGTGGTCATCGGCGCCGTCGCCATCGTCGGGGGCGGGGCCAGCCCCGCCGTGGATCGCGAGCACCGCCGGCGGCCGCATCCGCCCAGGGTAAACGGCGTCTACGGCGCCGCGGCGGCCCAGTGGACGATCATGTCCGCTCCCTGGGCCCGCACCCGCTTCAGCATGCGGGCCAGCATCTCCTGGGCCCGGCCGTCCACCGAACCGATCCGGGCCAGGTCGACCACGACCCGCCGATGGCCGGCTCGAAAGATCCCGAGCAGCACCGCCCGCAGCCGACCGGCAGAATCGGAGTCGAGGTCGCCCGACACCGAGACAGCCACGGCGTCGCCGGTCATGCCGACGATGATGTTGAATTCGGGTGGCACCACGGAGACCGCGCTCCTTCGGGGCCGGTCCGCCCTGGCCGGCCAACTCTTGAGAACTACCCGGGTCCGACCGCTTCCAAAGCTGAGATCTCCAGGGGGGAGCTTTCTGGGCGGAGAGGCCCGGTCGGCGGGTGGTCGGGCGGTACCGTTGCGCATGGCCCGCTTCCGACTCGTGCCGGAACGGTCCTCGTTGGCCATCGACGCTCGTTCCAACGTGGGGCCGATCCGTTGGGAGGCCACCGGGTTGCAGGGCGGGTTCGAGCTGGTGGAGGGCGGTCCGGAGACCGTCGACGCCCGCAAGGCGCGGTGGGCCGAGCTGGAGCTGCCCGTCGACAGCCTGTCCTCCGGCAACCCGCTCTACGACGCCGAGCTGATGCGGCGCATCGATGCCCGTACGTATCCGACCGCTCAGGTCGTCCTGCGCCACGTCGATCCCGTCGGTACGGGCAACCGGTACCAGCTCCAGGGCGACCTCACGTTTCACGGAGTGACCCGCTTGCTGACCGGAACGGTCGAGATCGCCTTCCCGGCGTCCGGCGTGGCCCTGGTCTATGGCGAGAAGGTCATCGACATCCGGGACTTCGACGTTCCCTCCCCGGCCGTCCTCATGCTGAAGATCCTTCCCGACGTCCGGGTGCGGATGAGCCTCGAGGCCGAACGGGAGGGATGATCCGGTCGGCGGCCGCAGCCGGACCAGTGCGAAAGGGGCAGTCGGTATGGAAACGCTCGTCGGAGTGGTCCTCGGGTACGTGCTGCGCGGCGCCACCGGGAGCCAGGGCTTCAACGAAGTGATGGCGCAGACGAAGGCCGTGACGGAGTCCGACGAGTTCAAGGGGCTCGTCCGGGCGATGCGCCACCACGGCCGCACCGTGCTCCACGACCTGTCGATCACGCTGGCGCAACGGGCGGAGGGCGTCGCCCAGATGATGGAGCCCGAGCCTCTCCCCGAACCGCCGAACCCCTGGGCCCGCTGGGGCATGTCACCCTCCGGGAAGGGCGGCTCGACCTGATTCGAGGAATCTCGCCCGTCCTCCTCAGGTTGCGCCGCCACCGGCCGAACGAGGGGTGGTTGAGGCAGGCTCGATGCCGGCTCCCCCGGTGAGGAAAAGCGCGACCGAGGAGACCGTCAGTCCCATGCGCTTGGTGCGGCCCGGCGACCCAGCCGGAGAAACGGGTGGCACGGTGGCGGATCTCGTCGCCGTCATCGAGCGGTCCTCGGACGCCATCATGACCTGCGACCGGCTCGGGCGGCTGCTCACCTGGAACCGCAGCGCCGAGCGGCTGTGGGGTTGGGGCCCGTCGGAGGTGCTCGGGCGACCGTCCGTTGAGCTGCTCTTCCCCGGCCACCTCCAGGCCGGCATCCGGAAGCTGGCCCAGCGGGTACTGGCCGGCGAGACGCTGGAGGACGTCGAGACCGAGGCCCAGCGCCGCGACGGCACGCTCGTCCCGATCGCCCTCAACTGCTCTCCGCTCGTCGACGAGAGCGGGACCGTCCGCGGCGGCTCGCTGGTTGCCCGCGACATGAGCGAGCTCCGGCTGTACCAGGCGACCCTGGCCGAGAGTGAGGCCCGCCTGCGGGACGCCGAGGCGCTGGCCCACGCCGGGATGTGGCTGTGGGACGCCGCCACCGACACCGTCCAGTGGTCCGACGAGCTCCACCGGATCCATGGTCTCGACCCCCGCGACTTCGACGGGAGTCTGACCGCCCACCTGGCCCCGGTGGTCGCCGAGGACCGGGGACGCGTCGCCGAGGCCATGCTCGTCGGGCTCCGGACGGGCGCTGTCCTCGAGGTCGACTACCGCATCGCCCGGCCGACCGGCGAGCGGCGCTGGGTGTCAGCCCGGGGCACCGCCACCACGGACTCCTCCGGCCGCCGGGTGGGGCTGCGCGGGATCTGCCAGGACGTGACCGATTCGAAGGCGGCGGAGGAGGCGCTGCGCCGGCAGGCCAGCCTCCTCCACCTCGTGCAGCGCATCGCCATCGCCGCCAATGAGGCCACGACGCTCGAAGAGGCGCTGCGGAGCTGCCTCGACGCCGTCTGCGGCCACACGGCCTGGCCCGCCGGTCGAGCCGTCTTCGGCGAAGCCGAGCTGTGGCACGTGGCCGACCCGGACCTCTTCGGCTGGATCCGCCAGGCGCTGACCGACCAGCCCTCGGGCCTCGCCCACCACGTCAGGGTCGGGCACGCCCCGGTTGCCGGCCAGGCGACCACGCCGGGGGTCGTCGGCATCGGCGTCCCCGTCCTCGTCGGGTCCGAGGTCGCCGCCGTCCTCGAGTTCTTCTCCCTCGGGCCTGCCGAGCCCGATGAGCAGCTCATGGATGCGCTGCTGGCCGGGGGTATCCAGCTCGGGCGAGTCGTCGAGCGGACCCGGGCCGACCGGGCGCTGGCCGAGCAGGCCCTCCACGACCCCCTGACCGGCCTGCCGAACCGGGTGCTGTTCCTCAACCGGCTCAACCTCGCCCTGAGCCGGATCGAACGCCCTCGCAACCGCCTGGCGGTGCTCTTCCTCGATCTCGACGGCTTCAAGCACGTCAACGACAGCCTCGGCCACGACGTCGGTGACGCACTCCTGGTGGCGGTGGCCGGGCGACTCGGAGGCGTGCTGCGGCCGGGCGACACGCTGGCCCGCTTCGGTGGCGACGAGTTCACCGTCTTGTGCGACCAGCTGACCCACGAGGACCAGGCCATCGCCGTGGCCCGGCGGCTGGCCGACGCCCTGGTGGATCCGATCGACCTCGGCGGCGGGAGCGAGGTGGTCGTGAGCATCAGTATCGGCGTGGCCTTCTCGGGCCGGCCCGACGACTCCGCCGATCACCTGCTGCGCGACGCTGATGTGGCCATGTACCGGGCCAAGGAGCAGGGAAGGGCCCGGTGGGAGGTGTTCGACCTCGCCATGCACACCCGGGCGGCCTATCGGCTGGAGGTCGTGAAGGACCTGCGCCGGGCACGGGAACTCGGTCAGATGGCCCTGGAGTACCAGCCGCAGGTCTCG
>JAUZEX010000840.1 GCA_030838815.1 Actinomycetota bacterium | reverse complement strand
TCCCGGAGGGTCCGCAGGAAGAGTCGTGACATCCGCATTACTCGCACCTCATCCTCACCGGTCGCGCCTCCGGAACCCTACGACCGAGTTCGGATTCGGCGCTCGCAGCGACCCTACCCGGCGATGTCGCGGATCTTCGCGATGCGGGTGGCGTCGTCGTTGGCGTCGTCGCCCTGCTCCCCGAGCAGCGCGGCCCGGGTCGCCTCGGCCTCGGCCTCGGCGCCGGCGTCGGCGTCGGCCAGGCGGGCCTCGATCCCCTCGGCCATGATCCGCTCCGCCTCCTCCACCAGGGCCTCCACCATCTGCGCCTCGGGCACCACCCGCACGACCTGGCCCCGCACGAACAGGTGGCCTTTGCCCCGCCCGGCGGCGATTCCGAGGTCGGCCTCCCGGGCCTCACCGGGGCCGTTGACGACGCAGCCCATCACCGCCACCTGCAGCGGGATGTTGCGCTCCGCCAGCGCCGCCTCGGCCTCCTTGGCGACGCGAATGACGTCGACCTCGGCCCGCCCGCAGGACGGGCAGGCGATCAGGTCGAGGCCCTTGCGCTCCCGCAGGCCGAGAACCTCGAGGAGCTTGCGACCGGCCCGCGCCTCCTCCACCGGATCGGCGGTGAGCGAGTAGCGGATGGTGTCGCCGATGCCCTCGGCGAGGAGGGTGCCGATACCGGCCGTCGACTTGATGAGCCCGTTGGGCGGCGGCCCCGCCTCCGTGACCCCGAGGTGGAGCGGGTGGTCGACGGTGTCGGCCAGGAGCCGGTAGGAGTCGATCATGAGCGGCACCGACGACGCCTTGACCGAGATCTTCACGTCGGTGAAGCCGACCTCCTCGAACAGGGCCAGCTCGTGGGTGGCGCTGGCCACCAGCGCCTCGGGGGTCGCTCCGCCGAACTTCTCGTACAGCGCCGGGTCGAGGCTGCCGGCGTTGACGCCGATGCGGATCGGCAACCCCCGGTCCTTCGCTTCCCGGGCCACCGTGCGGATGTGGTCGGCCTTGCGGATGTTGCCCGGGTTGAGCCGCAGGCCCGCCACCCCGGCCTCCATCGCCGCCAGCGCCAGCTTGTACTGGAAATGGATGTCAGCGATGAGGGGAACGGGCGAACGGGGCACGATCCGGGCCAGCCCCTCGGCCGCCTCCTCCTCGTTACAGGTGCAGCGGACGATGTCGGCCCCGGCCCCGGAGAGGGCGTAGATCTGGGCCAGCGTCCCGTCGACGTCCGCCGTCTTGGTGGTCGTCATCGACTGGACGGTCACGGGTGCGCCGCCGCCGACGGCGACGGAGCCCACGTGGATCTGCCTGGTGGTGCGACGCTGCCCGGGGGTCCGGGGGTGTCCCCCGTAAGAGTTCACACCGTCCAGCGTAGGACGGGCGCCGCGGAGGAGCCGTCCGGGGCCTGCGGAGATTCTGCGGTGTCGGGCGCTACGGACCCGAGACGGGGCGGAAGATGTCGAGGTACAGGGCGGAGAGGCCCATGACCACCAGGACGGCGAGCACCGCGGCGGTGATCGGCATCAGGCGCTGGACGTCCACCTGGACCCGGCGCTTCTTCACCTTGGAGGCAATCTTCTCGTAGGTGGCGATGGCCACATGCCCGCCGTCGAGCGGCAGCAGTGGGACCATGTTGAAGATCCCGACGAAGATATTGATGGCGAACAGGAACATGAGAACCGAGCCCCAGCCGTTGTCGACGGCCTGGCCGGCCACCCGGGCCGCGCCCACCGGGGAGAGCAGCCGGTTGTTGTTGTCGCCGCCCTTGCCGGACAGCAGGTGCCCGTAGTTCGAGATGCCGTTGGGCGAGAAGATCCCGCCCAGCGCCTTGATCGTCTGCCACATGAACTTGGGCATCTCGGTGACGGTGGTGCTGATGGCGGAGGGGATCGGCTTCGTCTGGAGGAACTGCTCGGGGCCGATCCCGACTCGGGGGACCTGCTTGCCGTCCACCGTTTCGGCCCGGGGCCGGAGCGCGACGTCCTGTCTCACGCTGGTGCCTTTGTGGATCACGGTGAAGACCAGTTCGGACTCCCCGTGGGCCTGGACGTAGCGGGGGATGTCCTCCCAGCTCTTCACCGCCATCCCGTTCACGGCCACGATCCGGTCACCGACGCGGAAGTCGCTGTGCTGGGCCGGCGAGTCGGGCACGATCTGCTCGATGACCGGCCGGGCCGAGGGGATCCCCACCGCGGCGTAGACGGTGAACAGCAGGAGGGTGGCGATGAGGAAGTGCATCGTGGAGCCGGCCACGGCCACGCCGAGCCGGTGGCGGTAGGGCTTGGCCCGGTAGGTGCGCTCCTCGTCGGCGGGGTCGACGACGTCGAGGTTGCTCATCCCGATGATGCGGACGTAGCCGCCGGCCGGGATGGCCTTGACGCCGTACTCCGTCTCGCCCTTGCGGATCGACCACAGCCGGGGCCCGAAGCCGAGGAAGAACTCCGTGACCTTCATGCCCGCCCGCTTGGCCATCACGAAGTGGCCGAGCTCGTGGAGCATGATCATGGCGATGATGGCCACCAGCACCCCGATGGTGCCGGCCAGCCGGGGCCGCAGGACGGCCAGGGCGACGATCCCGGCCAGGAGGAGCAGGGCGGTGACCGCCGCCTGCCGCCCGTTGGTCTCGGGAGGTGCGCTGGTCGCGACGTCGCTCTCGGCCAGTTCTTCAGGGGTGGGACTCTTCACGCAGCGTTCCTCCGGTCCACGGCCGCGGCGGCACGGCGGCGCGCCAGGCCATCGGATTCGACAACGTCCTCAATGGTGGAGACCTTCCCGACCTCATGGTCCCCGAGAACCTCACCAACCACATCAGCAATCCCTCGCCACGGGAGTCGCCCGTCCAGGAAGGCGGCGACTGCGACCTCGTTGGCGGCGTTGAGGGTGGCGGGAGCGTCCCCGCCGGCGGTCGCGGCCCGGTAGGCCAGCCCGAGGCAGGGGAAGGCTTCGACATCGGGCGATTCGAACGTCAGGGTCCCGAGGCGGGCCCAGTCGATCACCCCGACCGGCTGCGGCACCCGCCCGGGGGCGGCCAGGGCATAGGCGATGGGCAGGCGCATGTCGGGCATCGACAGCTGGGCGATGGTCGACCCGTCCGAGAACTCGACCATTCCATGGATCACCGACTGCGGGTGTACCACCACCTCGATCCGCTCCAGTTCGACGCCGAACAGCTCCCAGGCCTCGATGACCTCGAGGCCCTTGTTCATGAGCGTCGAGCTGTCCACGGTGATCTTCGGACCCATCGACCACGTCGGATGGGCGAGGGCGTCGGCCACCGTCACCCGCTCCAACTCGGCTTTGGAGCGCCCCCGGAACGGGCCGCCGCTGGCCGTGAGCAGGATCCTCCGCACCGCTCCCGGCGGACCGGCCTGGAGGGCCTGGTAGACGGCGGAGTGCTCCGAGTCGACGGGAACGATCTCCCCGCTCCCCTTGGACCGGGCCGCCGCCACCAGCGGGCCGGCGGCGATCAGGCTCTCCTTATTGGCCAGCGCCAGGCGCTTACCGGCCTCCAGGGCGGCCACGGTGGCGGGGAGGCCAGCGAATCCCACCACGGCGTTGAGGACGATGTCGACCTCGGGCAGCGAGGCCAGCCCGGCCAGGACACCCGGATCTTCGGCGGCGCAGCGGGCCCGCAACTCGGGCACGCCGAACTCGGCCGCCTGCCCGGTCAGCAGCTTCTGGTTGCGGCCGGCAGCCAGGGCCACCACCTCATAGGCGCCGGGGTTGGCCCGCACGACCTCGAGCGCCTGGGTCCCGACCGACCCGGTCGAACCGAGGATCGCCAGTCGAACGGGCCTGTGGTCCTCCACGCTCACCACGGTAGAGGATCCAACTGGGAGTCAGCTCAGAATCAGACGACGTCCAGCAGCTTGATGAGGTAATAGACGGCCGGCAGGGCGAAGAGCATGGCATCGAAGCGGTCGAGGACGCCGCCGTGCCCGGGCAGGAGCCCGCCGAGGTCTTTGACGCCGAGATCCCGCTTGAGCAGCGACTCGCACAGGTCGCCGAGCGGCGCCATGACGGCCACCACGACGCCGAGGGCGAGGGCGCTGAAGCGGCCCCAGGGGCTGATGCTGCCGACCAGGACGAAGCCGATCACGACCGACCCGGCCATGCCGGCCAGGAGGCCCTCGGCCGTCTTGTTGGGCGAGATGGAGGGGGCGATGTGCCGCCGGCCGAACCGCCGCCCGGCCAGGTAGCCCGAGACGTCGTAGGCCACGGCGCACAGCACCACGCCGAGGAGCAGGCCGACGCCGTCGCGCAGACCGAGGATCAGGCCGGCGAAGCCGCCCATGATCCCGACGTACCCGAAGACCAGGAACGTCGAGGCCACGCCGGGGGCGGGCCGGGCCCGGGTGACACCGGCCAGGTACCACAGCAGCGTGGCCGGCGCGACGACAGCGACCACGGCGGCGAAGGCCGGCTCACCGCTGTGGTAGGCGCCGAGCACGAGGGCGACCGATCCAAGGAGGGCGACGAGCCCGGCGGGCCGATAGCCCTGGGTGCGCAGTGCGCCGCACAGCTCGATGACGCCCATGGCCACGATGAGGCTGACCAGCACCGACGCCGGGCCGGGGCCGGCGTTGAGGAACAGAAGCCCGCCGGCCCCCATCACCACCGCCGTCACGACCCGGGTGGCGAGATCGGACCCGAACCCCTTCGACCGGCCCGGCTCCTCGGGCTCGGGCGGTACCGGGCGGAGCCGGCTCACGTTGCCGGCCCCAAGGGCGTCGGGACCAACCTCGTCACCGCCGGCTTCCTCGGGCGCAGTGCCCCGTCGACCGGGGTCGAGCAGCGCCCGGGCGAACTCGTCGTCGCGCTCGCGGCCCGGGCCGGACTGCCGGCGTCGAGCGGCGGAGGCGGCGATGCGCTCGCCGGCGGCCGACGGGTGCCCGGTGAGGCGGGCGGCCTCGGCCGGACGGCGGCGCAGCACGTCGGACCACACGTCGAGGTCGTCGCCCCGGTGCCGTCCGGTGCGGCCGGTGAGATCGATCGTGGTGCCCATCTCCGCCGCTTCCGCCGGACCGGCCTCATCGTCGGGCACAACATCGCTGTCGGCCTCCTCGGCCCCAACAGGAAATTGGTCAGCCTCCCCGACCAGCGGGTCCTGAGGCGGGTCAGCCCATTGGAGCGGCAGGGCGCCTCCAGCCCCTGTCGCGGCTGTCGTTCCGCCGGCCCGCTCGCGCTTGGGTCGCCCGCTGGCCCGCCGCTCCGCGAGTTCGTCGTCGTGCCGGTCGACCACGCCAACCCCCTGTGAGGCCCTTCGGGAAGCTATCGGCGAAGCCTACCGCCGACCCTCCAGAGGCCGGTGGACCCCCGCTGAGCAGGGCTGATGGGTCAGCGGTTGCCGGTGATCCGGGCCGGAGCGACGAGGACGGCGGTCCGGCGCTCGGTGGCCATCACCCGGTCGTATTCGGTCCAGTCGTCGTGGGTTCCGCCGGCCGCCCGGAAGATGCCCCGCAGGAGACCGGGAAGCTCCTCGGAGGAAAACCATTCATGGGGGTCGTCGGGGCCGATCAGCTCGACGGGGCCTTCGACCGAGACCCATTCCCAGCCCGCCCGGAAGACGACGGCGGCCCGGCGCGCCTGCCGGAAGTGGGCCAGTTTGCGGGCGTCGCCCCGGGCGACGAGTCCGACGCAGGGGGCTCCCGTGACCGGATGATCGAGGACGCCGGCGTTGACGAGCGATGTGTGCACCGACCCGTCGGGGCGTGTGGTGGCCAGGACGGCGAGACCCTGGTCGGCGGCGGCCAGGCGGCGGACGAAGTCGAGATCGGGGCCAGGTGCCACGGCGACGCCGCTCAGACCTCGAGCATCTCCTGCTCCTTGTGGGCGGCGAGGTTGTCGATCTCGGCCACGTACTCGTGGGTGAGCTTCTCGAGGTCCTTCTCGGCCCGGTCGAGATCGTCCTCGGAGATCTCGCCCTCCTTCTGAAAGGCCTCCAGATCGTGGCGGGCCGACCGGCGCACGTTGCGGACGGCGACCCGGGCCTCCTCGGCCCGGTGCTTCACGATCTTGACCATCTCCTTGCGGCGCTCCGCCGTCAGCTGGGGGAACGCCAGGCGGATGAGGGACCCGTCGTTGCTGGGGGTGATCCCGAGGTCGGAGGCCTGGATCGCCTTCTCGATGGCCTTGATCGAGTTCTTGTCGTAGGGGGAGATGACAAGGAGCCGCGGCTCGGGCACGGAGAACCCGGCCAGCTGCTGGAGCGGGACCTCGGAGCCGTAGTAGTCGACCCGCAGCTTCTCCACGAAGACGGGACTGGCCCGGCCCGTCCGGATCGAGCCGAACTCGCCCTGGAGATGGTCCCGGGCCTTGAGCATCTTGTCCCTGCTTTCGGCGAGGACGTCGTCCTGGATCACCCGTCCTCCTTCACGGTCAGCATTGGGCCAACTGTATCTATTGCCTTGGGGGAGGCAGGTGAAGCTCCCTAGTCGACCAGCGTCCCGATCTTCTCGCCGACCAGCACCCGGTGGATGTTCCCGGGCTTGAGAACGTCGAACACCACAATCGGGAGCTTGTTGTCCCGGCAGAAGGTGATGGCCGTCGAGTCCATGATCTTGAGCCCCTGGTTCATCACGTCCATGTAGGTGATCTTGTCGTAGCGGACGGCGTCGGGGTTGCTCCGGGGGTCGGAGTCGTAGACGCCGTCGACCCCGGAGTGGGTCCCCTTCAGGATGATCCCGGCCCCGATCTCGGCCGCCCGGAGGGCGGCGGTGGTATCGGTGGTGAAGTACGGGTTGCCCGTGCCGGCGGCGAAGA
>JAUZEX010000839.1 GCA_030838815.1 Actinomycetota bacterium | reverse complement strand
ACCGTGATCGTGGAGATGTCCACCATCTCGCCGACGACGGCCCGGGAGCTGGCCGCCCGTTGCGCCGAGGCGGGTGTCGACTACCTCGACTGCCCCGTCTCCGGCGGGCCGCCGGGGGCCGAGGGGGGGACGCTGGCCATCTGGGTCGGCGGGTCGGCGGAGGCGCTGGAGCGGGCCCGGCCGGTCCTCGAGGTGATCGGGCGCGCCGACCGGATCCGCCACTGCGGCGCCGTCGGCGCCGGGCTGGCGGTCAAGCTGGCCAACAACTTCCTCGGCGCGGTCAACGCCGCGGCCAGCGCCGAGGCCCTGGCTCTGGCCCGGGATGCCGGCGTCGACCCGGCCCTGGCGGTGGAGGCCGTCTCCGACGGGACGGGCGCCAACTGGCAGCTGGCCAACCTCTTTCCCCGCAAGGTGCTCCAGGGCGACTTCGAGCCCGGCTTCCGCATCACGCACATGGCCAAGGACCTCCGCATCGCGGCCGAGGTGGCGGGCGAGCTCGGCCTCGACGCCCCGATGCTGGCGCTGGCCCGTCAGCGTCTCGACGAGGCCCGAGCCCAATTCGGCGACGACCGCGACTACGGCGCCGTCGCCCGCCTCGCCGGGTGGTGAGGGGGGCTACCTCCCGAACGGGTCGAGGATGGCCACGGAGACGATCGGCGACGACGGCGGGTGGGCTCCGAGCGAGCCGTAGAAGGGACGGCTGGAGAAGTTGAAGATTCCGCCGTCCTCCCCGACCATCAGGTAGGCGTCGCCGAAGGCGACCATGCCCGTCACTGGCTTGTTGAGCGACGTCGCCCCCATCGAGCCGTGGAAGTCGGCGTCGAAGGCGAAGATCCCGCCGTCGGCGGCGACCAGCCAGTAGCCGCTGCCGTCGGGGTCGGGGACTAGCGACTGGACGGGGGCGTTGAGCGGCTTGCCGCCCATCGAACCGGAGAAGGTGGCATCGCCGAAGGCGAAGATGCCCCCGTCGCCGCTCACCATGTAGTAGCCGTTGCCGGTCGGCGTCGGGATGGAGTCGAGCACCGGACGGTTGAGCGGAGTCCCCGACATGTCGCCGAAGTGGGTGGCGTCGCCCTTGGCGAAGACCCGGCCCTTGGTGGTGAAGATCCAGTATCCGTCGCCGGACGGGGTGGCCGAGAGGCTCGTCACCTTCTCGCCCGGCGCCAGGGCGGCGGCGTCGGCGTTGCCGGGCTGGGCGCTGGCGTCGCCGAAGGCGAAGACGCGGCCGATGTCGTCCACGACCCAGTAGCCGCCGTAGTCCGGCGTCGGTTCGAGGTCGACCGCCTGGTGACCGCCGAGGAATTGTTTGGCGTTCCCGAGGTCGACCGCGCCGCCGAAGGGGTACACGGCACCGTCGGCGCCGAGCATCCAGTACCCGTCGGCCGGCGTCCACGTCTGGGTGACGCTCGCCATCGACGAGCCGGTCATCGACGGCGGGCCCATGGCGGTGACGGTCGTCGTACCCGGCGCCAGTGAGGAGTAGCCGAAGGTCGCCTTGCCGCCCTTCGTCGGGACGTCGAACAGCGATCCGTAGTTGACGGCGTCCCCGAAGTTGGCGACGGCGCCCTTCACGGTGAAGAGGTGGTACCCCTGGCCGGTCGCCGTCGGCAGGATGGTCGTGAAGAACGACCCGGGCGCCTGGCCCGAACCGAAGAAGCCGGCCGTCCCGAAGGAGAAGACGCCGCCGTCGTCGGTCATCAGCCAGTAGCCGGTGCCGGACGGGGCCGGGGCCAGTGCCGTGACCACGTGGGCGAGTTTGAGGGCCCGGAGGTCGCCGTAGAAGTTCGCGTCGCCGAAGCCGCTGACATGGCCGACGGTGTTCCAGACCCAGTAGCCGGCGCCGCTCGGGGTGGCGGCCAGGCCCACGACAGATCCGTCGGAGAACAGCGGGGCGCCGACGGTGGCGGTGTTGCCGAGGGCGGCGGCGGCCGGAAGGGCGCGGCCGTGGCCGGTGATGAGCCGGTAGCCGGTTCCGCCGGCGGCGGGGACGAGTCCGGCGATCCAGTCCTGGTCCATCGGGCCGTAGTCGGTCACGCCCTGGGGGGCGTCGCCGAAGGGGTAGACCTTGCCGTCGATCGTGGCCAGCCAGAATCCGTTCCCGGTGGCCGTGGGGGCGATCCCGACCGTCCAGCCGATGAGCCCGTAGGTGCGGGGCAGGTCGCCGAGATCGGGGGCCGACCCGTAGGCCTTCACCACGCCGCTGGCGTCGGCCAGCCAGTAGCCGTTGGCGCCGTGGGCCGCGCCGTTGCCGATGCCGGCACCGGTGAGGAGGTCGTCTTCGCCGATCGTGAACTCGCCCGGGTTGCCGTGGAGGTTGAAGTGGACCAGCGTGCCGTCGGCGACGGGGGCGCCGTCGGCCGTCACGGAGGCCACCACGTACTGGGGGTTCCCGGCCCGCAGCGTGGTCGGCGCCGTCTGCGTGACGGTCGTGGAGTAGGTGGCGGCCGACGCCGCCGGAGCGGCGGTGAGGCTGGCGGCGAAGAGGATTCCGGCGAGGACGGAAGAAGCGCCCAGACGGCGCGACAAGGAACGCATGGTGCTGCAATCGGTCGGATCGGCTCCGGGCCGGAGCGCCGATGACACCGGGCCGGGGAAGCTCTGCCCCTTGTGGGGGGCTCCGTCCGGTCTGCGCCGGCGGCGGGCGTCACAACCGCGGCCTTCGTCCGTTCACCGGTTGTCGCCGGGCGCTCCCCCTCTCCGCGTCCCGACCGGGAGACATCGTGAAGCTCATCCAACGACGCCGTCCCCGGGCCCGCCGGCTCGCCGCCGGTCTGGCGCTCCTGTCGCTCGGCGCCGCTCTGGTCGCGGTCGGCGCCCCGGCCCAGGCCGACCCCGCCGCCGTGCCGGCCGAGTCGTGGGTGACGAACGGCACCGTCTACGCCGTGAGCCAGGCGGGCGGCCGCGTCTACGTGGGCGGCGCCTTCACCCAGGCCGGGCCCAACACCGGCTTCGGCGTGGCGCTCGACCCGTCCTCCGGCGTGTGGGCCCCGGCGTTCCCGAAGATCAACGGCACCGTCCTCGTGGCCGCGCCCGACGGCAACGGCGGCTTCTACATCGGCGGCGACTTCACCCGGGTCGGCACCCGGTCCCGCCACAACGGTGCCCGCATCGTGCCCGGCGCCACGGCCGGCGCGTGGGACGTTGCGGGGTGGAACCCCGCCACCGACAAGCCGATCCGGGCCATCGCCGTCTCGCCGACGTCCAACGTGACCTACATCGGCGGTGACTTCAGCCTCGTCCAGAGCGTCGCCCGGGCCGGCGTGGCCGCCGTCAACAGCTTCACCGGCGACCCCGTCACCACCTTCGATCCCGGAGCCGGGACGGGCACTCCGTCCGCTCCCACGCCGACCACCACCTCCACCACCACCCCGCCCGGCGGCACCGGGGTGCCGGCCGGTCCCACGGTCGGTCCCGTGGCTGCGTTGACGGTCTCGGCCGATGGCACCCGCCTCTACGCCGGCGGGTTCTTCACCGCCATGTCCGGCGTCGCCCGGGCCGGCCTCGCCGCCCTCGACGCCGCCACCGGCGCCCTCGACGCCGCCTTCAACCCCGCCCCTTCGGCCGGCGGCGTGGAGGCTCTGGCGCTCACCCCCTCCGGCCGCCTCCTCCTCGGCGGTGGGTTCACCAAGGTCGGGGGCAGCGCCCGGAATCACCTGGCCGCCGTCACCGCCGCCACCGGTGCCCTCGACACCGCCTGGGCGCCGTCGGCCGACGGCGCCGTCCACACGCTGCGGCTGACCGCCGACGGCACCAACGTCTTCGCCGGCGGAGCCTTCGCCACCATCGGCGGCAGCGCCCGCAGCCGCCTCGCCCTCCTGTCGGCCACGGGCACCGGGGCGCTCGACACGGCCTGGAAGCCCACCGCCGACGCCGACGTGTCGGCCCTCACGCTGTCGGCCGACGGCACCCGCCTGTTCGCCGCCGGCGCCTTCACGAAGCTCAACGGCGCGGTCCGCAACTACCTCGGCGCACTGTCGGCCACCGGGGCGGGCGCCACCGACGCCTGGAACCCCAACGCCGCCATGCCGGCTCTGGCCGTGGCCATCGCCCCGGCGACCAGCTCCGGCTCGCCCGGAGTGCCCGGGGGTTCGGGAGTGGTTTTTGCCGGCGGCACGTTCGCCAGCGTCAACGGCAGCCCCCGGGCCAACCTCGCCGCCTTCGACGCCGCCACCGGCGTCCTCGTGCCCGGGTTCGTGGCCAACACGGACAAGACCGTCCGGGCCATCGTGCCGAGCACCGATGCCGCCAGCGTGTACGTCGGCGGCCTGTTCAAAAAGGTGAACGGCCTCAGCCGCGGCCGGTTGGCCAAGCTGAACGCCACGACCGGCGCGGTCGACGGCGCCTGGGCACCCAAGGCCAGCGCCGAGGTGAAAGCGCTGGCGGT
Organism: Actinomycetota bacterium; assembly: GCA_030838815.1. GTDB lineage: Bacteria > Actinomycetota > Acidimicrobiia > IMCC26256 > BP-133 > BP-133. The sequence goes on along the minus strand of JAUZEX010000839.1, from coordinate 4,319 downwards.
GGCCGGGAGCCAGGTGTATGCCGGCGGCGCGTTCTCGTCGATCAACGGCAGCACCCGCAACCGGGGGGCGGGCTTCGACGCCACCTCCGGTGCGCTGTCGTCGTGGAACCCCAACGTTTCCAACGTGGTGTGGGGCATCGCCGTCTCGCCCGACGCCAAGACCGTCTACCTCGGCGGCGCCTTCACCACGGTCGGCGGCGCGACCCGCAAGAACATCGCCGCCGTGTCGGCCGCCACCGGGGCGGTGACGACCTGGAAGGCGGTCGTCACCGCTCCGCTGCGCCGGGTCGAGGCCACCACCACGCAGGTGTTCGTGACCGTGGCCGGCCAGTCGTCCGCCGGCGGGAACCGCGTCGTGGCCTTCAACGCCGCCGGCACCGGCGCCAAGCAGTGGGAGGGCACGGCCGACGGCGACGTCGTCGCCCTGGCCGTCGATGGGCCGACCGTCTACGCCGGCGGCCACTTCGACATCATCGGCGGCAGCAACGTGACGGGTCCGAATATCCGCCACCACCTCGCGGCGTTCGACGCCGCCACCGGTTCGCTGAAGGCGTGGGCGCCGACGGTCAGCGGCCCCCACGGCGTCTGGGCGCTCTCGGCGTCGGGCGGCTCGGTGATCGCCGGAGGCGACTTCCAGGTCGTGGCCGCCACCGTCTCCGCCGGCCTGGCCCGCTTCCCGGCGGCGTAACGGCCGGGGCGGCCTCGACCCCCGTTCCTCCTACTCACATTGCGACTACACGGGGTCCGGCCGCGCTCAGCGCCCGTTCAGCCGCTCGCCGCACTTCCGGAGCCATTCATCGATGACCGGGACGGCCATCCTGGTACGAGCGTCAGCCCGGGCTTATTGTGCTGGCGTCGGAGCCGGGGCGCGCCGGCTCAACGGGGAGGGGGGCCTGACCGTGGAGATGACCCGTCGTGACTTCTTCAAGGCGTCGGCGACCGGCGGGGCGGCGGTCGCCTGGGGCAGCTTCGGGTTCGATCTGAGGCCGGCCTACGCCGAGACGACGCAGCTCAAGATCTCGAGGGCCAACGAGGTCCGCACGATCTGCCCCTACTGCGCCGTGGGCTGTTCGATGATCGCCTACCGGATCGGCGACAACGCCCTCAACGTGAAGCCGACGCTGGTCCACATCGAGGGCGACCCCGACAGTCCGGTCAACGGCGGGACGCTGTGCCCCAAGGGGGCGTCGACCCTCCAGCTCGCCCTGGCCCAGAACCGGGCGCTGCGGCCCAGGGTCCGCCGGGCCGGTGCCACGGAGTGGGAAGACATCGAGTGGGACAAGGCCCTCGACGAGCTCGCCCGGCACATGAAGGACTCCCGGGACAAGAAGACGGTGCTCAAGGACGCCGCCGGTCTCGAGGTGAACCGCAACGAGGGGTTCGGTTTCGTCGGCGGGGCGACGATCACCTCGGAGGAGGGCTACCTCACGGCCAAGTTCTTCCGGGCGCTGGGGTGCGTGTACCTCGAACAACAGGCCCGCGTCTGACACGGTCCCACGGTGGCCAGTTTGGCCGCCTCCTTCGGTCGGGGCGCCATGACCAACCATTGGCGCGATTTCAAGAACAGCGACGTGATCCTCGTGATCGGGGCCAACCCGGCCGAGAACCACCCCTGCGGCTGGAAGTGGGCCCACGTCGGTCGGGATGAGCGCGGCACGCAGATCATCCACGTCGATCCCCGCTTCACCCGCACGTCGGCCATCGCCGACGTCTACGCCCCGATCCGGGCCGGCACCGACGTCGCCTTCTTCGGCGGGCTGATCAACTACGTCCTCCAGAACAAGCTGTACCACGAGGACTACGTGAAGCTGCACACCAACGCGGCGTTCGTCGTGGCGTCGGGCTACCAGTTCAACGACGGGCTGTTCTCCGGCTACGACGAGGCGAAGCGGACCTACGACCCCGCCACGTGGGACTACGAGCGCGTGACGCCGACCGGCCCTGCGGCCGGAGGCCAGCCGGCGGGCTCGTCGGGCGGGGCCGAGGCGCTCGGGCCGGCGGCCGGTGCGCCCTCCGGCGGAACGCAGTCCCCGGTGGCCGGCGGGACCCCGGCGGGCGGCGCGGCCCCGGCCGCCCCGGTGGCCTACGCCAAGACGGACCCGACGCTCCAGGATCCGCGCTCCGTCTTCCAGCTCATGAAGGCCCACTACGCCCGCTACACGCCGGAGAAGGTGTCGGAGATCACCGGCATGCCGGTGGAGAAGTTCACGGACATCGCCAAGCGGTTCGGCGCCACCGGCACGCCGGACAAGGTCGGCAGCGTCGTCTATGCCGTCGGGCTGACGCATCACACGACCGGCGTGCAGATCATCCGCGGGATCGGCCTGCTCCAGCTGCTGCTGGGCAACGTCGGCCGGCCGGGCGGGGGCGTCAACGCCGAGCGGGGCCACGCCAACATCCAGGGGAACACCGACAACGCCGTCAGCTGGGAGATCTTCCCCGGCTACCTGGCCGTGGCCAAGCCCGGCATGAACACCATGGCCGACTACATGGCCAAGGTGCCGGCCAAGGCGTCGGCCCCCAACGCCGTCAACTACTTCGGCACCAACTACAAGAAGTTCATGGTGTCGATGCTCAAGGCCTGGTACGGCGACGCCGCCCAGCCCGACAACGACTTCCGCTACAGCTGGCTGCCGAAGCCGGGCAAGAACTCGTCCTGGCTGACGATCCACGACGAGGCCCGCTCCGGCACCCTCGACGGCCTGTTCGCGGCCGGGATGTCGGGGCTCAACATCGGGCCCGACTCGAAGCGGATGAGCGGGTCGATGGGCAAGCTCAAGTGGCTGGTGGTCATGGACCCGCTGCCGACGGCGACGTCGGAGTTCTGGCGGGCGCCGGGGGTCGATCCCAAGACCATCAATACCGAGGTGTACTTCTTCCCCGCGACGCACTGGATCGAGAAGGACGGCAGCTTCGTCAACTCCGGCCGGTGGGCGCAGTGGAAGTGGAAGGTCCTCGACGCGCCCGGCCAGGTGAAGGACGACAACTGGATCCTGGGCCAGCTGTTCCTGCGTCTCAAGGCCCTGTACGCCAAGGAGGGCGGGACGCTGCCCGACCCGATCCTCAACCTCAAGTGGGACTACGCCAAGCCCGAGAACCCGTCCCTGGACGAGATCGCGCAGGAGATCAACGGGTTCGACCTCACCACCGGCAAGCGGGTCTCGTCGTTCGCGACCCTGAAGGACGACGGCACCACCAGCGCCGGCAACTGGCTCTACTCCGGGTCCTATCCGCCCGAGGGCAACCTGATGCAGCGGCGGGGGACGTCGGACCCGACCGGCCTCGGCTACTTCCACGACTGGGCCTGGGCGTGGCCGGCCAACCGCCGCATCCTCTACAACCGGGCGTCGGCCGACGCCAACGGCCAACCGTGGGACAAGACGCGGCCGGGCATCCGCTGGAACGGCACGGCGTGGGTCGGCGACATCCCCGACTTCCCGGCGACGTCGCCGCCCGCCGAGGGGAAGGGCAGCTTCATCATGACCGGCGAGGGCGTCGCCCGGCTCTTCGCCCCCGGGGCGCTGACCAGCGACGGGCCGTTCCCCGAGCACTACGAGCCGATGGAGTCGCCCGTCCACAACGCCATGTCCAAGGTGCAGAACGATCCGGCCGTGTTCCTCTACAAGGACGCCAAGGACACCTTCGCCGCCGTCGACTCCGAGTTCCCCTACGTGGCCACCACCTACCGGGTGACCGAGCACGAGCACTACGTGACCCAGAACGTGCCGTACCTGGTGGAGTCCATGCCCGACTTCTTCGTCGAGCTGCCGGTGGAGCTGGCGGAGAAGAAGGGGATCACCAACGGCGGCAAGGTGAAGGTGCGGTCCAAGCGGGGCGAGGTGATCGGCATCGCCCTGGTGACCAAACGGATGCGGCCCCTCAAGGTGGCGGGGAAGACGGTGTATCAGGTCGGGATCCCCGTCCACTGGCACTTCGCCGCCGGGAAGGGCACCGACGCCGCCGCCGGCAAGTTCCGCACGACGCCGGAGATGGCCAACATCCTCACGCCCTACGTGGGTGACGCCAACGTCCGGACGCCGGAGTTCAAGGGCTTCCTCGTCGACGTCGAGAAGGCATAGGGAGAGCCGATGTCTACCGAACTGGGACTGGCCATCCGCCGGAAGTCGGCGACGCCGGCGTCGGCGACGGGCATCCGGCGTGACACCGTCGAGATCGCCAAGATCGTCGACATCGACCTCTGCATCGGCTGCAAGGCCTGCGAGGTGGCGTGCAAGGAGTGGAACGACCTGCCGGTCGACGACACGTCGAACTTCGGCAGCTACCAGAGCCACGAGGATCTCACCGCCACCACGTGGGAC
>JAUZEX010000831.1 GCA_030838815.1 Actinomycetota bacterium | reverse complement strand
CCAGCGGCATGTAGTTCTCCCAGCAGGCCAGGGTGCCGACCTTCCCGAACGGCGTCTCGACAACCCCGAGCGTGGAGCCGTCGCCCATCCCCCATACGAGCCGCTCGCCGCCGGTGGGCATCAGCTTGCGGTGGCACTGGACCAGCGCCCCCTCGGCGTCGAAGAGCAGTTGCGAGTTGTAGAGCGTGGTGCTGTGGCGGTCGAGCTCGTCGACTCCGATGGAGACCCAGACGCCGGCCCGGGCCGCCGCCGCGCCGAGGGCCCCGGTGGCCGGGGACGGCACCACCACGGCCTGGTCGAGGAGCCGGGCGTAGAGCGCCGAGGCGTGGCCGTCCCACGGCCGCGTCCGCCATACCCAGTCCGGGTACGTCGGGACGAACGTCTCCGGGAACACGACCAGCCCGGCCCCCGCCCCGGCCGCCTTCTCGATGAGCCCCACCGCCTTGTCGACCGTCGCCTCCCGCTGGAGGAAGACCGGCGCCGCCTGCACCGCCGCCACCCGGACCGTGTCCATCAGGCCGACCTCCTGGCGCTGGTTGACGCCGTTCACGGCCGGGGCGTGCCGCCGCCGACCAGGATTCGCAATCGTCCCACCCACGCAGCAGGGTCGTTCGTCGCGGCGATGTCCTGGGCGGCCCGGGGCGGCCCAGCGGCGGGTGTTGGCGCCCACCCCGCCCAACCGGCGTTCCATTTCCGCTCCATCCCGGGAAACGAACGCCGGTTTCGCCGGACCGGGCCTCGGGTCGCCGTCGCCCCGGGGGACGGGTCCCAGCGGTCCCCGGACGGCGCCGGACGGCGTTCCACTGGTGCTGTCGAGGTGGTGGTGGCGGTAGGTGCGGGTGCGCTCTGGGAAGCTGAGAATCACCGGAGGAAGGGCATCGTCCGGCCCTCCCGCCAGCCGGGCCGGGGGGTAGGTTGGCCGCCGTGCGGTTGGGGAGACGGCAAGGGGTCGAAGTTCGTCGGCGCGGGCGACGGGGGCGCGCCCTCGTCGTTACGGCCGTGGTCGGCCTGGCCGGTTCGATGCTGCTGGCCGGCGCGCCGTCGTCGGCGGCCGACCGCACCGCGGAGCGCACCACCGGCCGCAACGGCAACGGGGACCGGGGCGGGTCGGCCCGCCGTTCCCAGGGTGACAGCACCGCCGACAACCTCCCGGCCCGGTTCGTGGCCGAGGCCGGCGGACGGATCGCCGTCGTGTCGGCCGACACCGGCCGCGTCGAGCGCTACCTCACCGCCGAGGAGCCGGGCGGCGGGGCCGCGGATCCGACCGCCAGCCCCGACGGCCGCACCGTCTGGTTCTCCCGGGGCGACGGTGCCTGCGCCGCCCACATCGCCTCCGTCCCCGTCGGCGGCGGGCCGGAGCAGAAGCTGCGCGGCTCCGGCGAGGCCGGCCCGGAGGGCACCCCCCTTCCCCGTCCCGGCCGGGCCCATCTCGCCTGGTCCCGCACCGACTGCAAGGACTCGGGCCACGCCCTCGTCGTCGGCGACCTCCGCGGCCTCGAGGGCCACGGCCAGATCGGGCTCGTGCCGCTGGCCTGGAGCCACGACGGCAACCAGCTCCTGGCCGTCACCGCCGACGGCACCGAGGTCCACCTCATCGACGTCACGCCGAAGGGCGCCCTCGACGCCGACCAGGTGCTCGCCCCCGCCGACCCCACGGCCGGCTGCCGGCTCCGGGTCGTCGACTTCAGCCCCGACGACAACGGCGGCTACCTGGCCCAGCGCCGCTGCGGCCCGTCCGGCGACCAGGCCCGCCGCACCCTGGTGCTGCTGGACAGGAACGGCGACGTCCGCCGGGCCGTCCTGCGCCTCCCCCGTGGGGAGGACTTCGTCGACCGGGTGACCTTCGACCCGAGCGGCCATGCCCTGCTGTACTCCACGGCCCGGTCGGGGTACGGCGACAGCGCCGCCGACAATCCGGTCTCGCTGTGGCTGTGGCGCGACGGCGCCTCGAAACTGCTGGCCCGCCAGAGCGGGTACCGCCACCCCTCCTGGCTGCCGTAACGCCCCGCCGCCGTCGGCGCCGCCTTACACGTCGACGATCCCCCGCTCCCAGTTCTCGAACGCGGCCAGCTCGGTCCGCAGCTTGCGGAGGACGAAGCCGATGACGGCGGCGTCGTCCGTGAACCCGCCGGGCAGGAAGTCGGGGATCAGGTCGAGCGGCGAGGCCAGGTACAGGACGCCGAGGCCGGCCAGCGCCAGGTTCTTCTTCGACAACTGGTTGTAGCGCCCCTCGCCGGAGGCGTGGAGCATCCGCAGCAGCGTCTGCAGATCCTTCTTGATCGGGCTGAGCGGACCGACCTGGACCTTGTCGAGCCGGCGCTCGGCGGCGGTCAGCACCTTGAGCAGCTCCTTGGGATTGCGGGCCACCGCTTCGGCCCGCACGATCCCCTTCCGGACGACCTGGAGCATCTCCCAGCCCCGTCCGCCCCCCTCCATCGCCGCCATCGACCGACACTCCTCTTCTCGTCACGAATCCGTCAGCTGATGGCCTCCATGTTGGTCCATCGGCCTGCGGTACCGTGCCCGGATGCCGGTGCTCGTACCCCCGTCCCAGACCATCGTCGTCTTCGGCGCCTCCGGAGACCTGAGCAAACGCAAGATCCTGCCCGCCCTCTACAACCTGGCCCGGGACGGGCTCCTGCCGGAACGCTACGCCGTGGTCGGCCACGGCCCCGACGACTGGGACGACGCCGCCTTCATCCAGCACGCCCGCCTGTCGGTGGCCAACTTCTCCCGCTCGTCGCTGACGGAGGAGGCCTGGGGCCGCTTCGCCCCCCACCTCCACTTCGTGTCCGGCACCTTCAACGAGCCGCAGAGCCTGGCCCCGCTCGAAGCCCACCTGGCCGAGTTCGACACCACCCTCGGCACCGAGGGCCGCCGCCTGCTGTTCTGCGCCGTACCGGCCTCGATCGTCCCGGCCCTCATCACCCGGCTCGGCGAGTGCGGCCCGCAGCCCACCCACCGGGTCGTGCTGGAGAAGCCCTTCGGCCGCGACCTGGAGAGCGCCCGGCGGCTCAACGCCCAGGTCCACGACGTCTACGACGAGACGCAGATCTTCCGCATCGACCACTTCCTCGGCAAGGAGACGATCCAGAACCTCCTCGTGCTGCGCTTCGCCAACACGATGATCGAGCGGATCTGGAACCGCGACGCCATCGACCACGTCCAGATCACCGCCGCCGAGACGGTCGGCGTCGAAGCCCGCGGCGCCTTCTACGAGGAGACCGGCGCGGTGCGGGACATGATCCAGAACCACCTCCTCCAGCTCCTGGCCTTCGTGGCCATGGAGGCCCCCCGCAGCTTCGCCCCCGACGACATCCGGGACGAGACCGTCCGGGTCCTGCGCACCGTGCGGCCCTTCCAGCCCGAGGAGGCGGTCCGGGGCCAGTACACGGCCGGCGTCGTCGGCGGGCGGGAGGTGCGCGGCTACCGCCAGGAGCCCAACGTCGCCCCCGACTCCCCGGTGGCGACCTTCGTCGCCGTACGGGCCTTCATCGACAACTGGCGCTGGGCCGGCGTCCCCTTCTACCTCCAGACGGGCAAGCGCCTGCCCCGCAAGACGACCGAGGTCACGGTGTTCTTCAAGGAGGTGCCGGCCGCCCTCTTCGCCGGCGGCAACCTCACCGCCCCCGTCCCCAACCTGCTGTCCATCCGCATCCAGCCCGAGGAGGGCATGTCGTTCGCCTTCCAGGCCAAGCCGCCCGGACTCCACCTGGCCAACCAGACGGTGGCCATGGACTTCTCCTACCGGGAATGGTTCGAGAGCAACGCCGAGGCCTACGAGCGGCTCATCCACGACGCCATGGTCGGCGACCCGACGCTGTTCATCCGCCAGGACGCGGTGGAGCGGGCGTGGGAGATCGTCACGCCGCTGATCGAGCATCCGGGGCCGCTCCACGACTACGCCGCCGGCACCGGGGCGGAGTGGACCGAGTACCCGGCCGGATCTTGGAGCGAGGCGGCGTCCCGGTTCATCTCGCCCCGCCAGTGGCTGGTCCAGACCGGCGCTCCCACCGCCCGCATCGGCGACATCATGACCCGCACCGTCTACACGGTCACCGGCGACGTCTGCGTGGCCGACATCGCCAAGGCCATGGCCAAGGGCCGGTTCGGCTCGTCGGTCGTCGTCGACGACGACGGGCATCTGGCCGGGATGCTGACCGAACGGGACGTGCTGCGGGCGGCCGCCTCCGGCACCGACCTCACCACCGCCACGGCTGCCGAGTGGATGACGGCGGAACCGATGACCGCCGCCCTCGACATGGACATCGCCGACGCCGCCGAACTGATGGGCACCCGGGGGTTCCGCCACCTTCCGGTCGTCGTCGACAACAAGGTGGCCGGGATCGTCAGCCAGCGCGACGTGCTGTCAGCCCGGATCCACGCCCACCGGCCGCCACCCCACCCGACCTGAGCTGCGGGCGATAGACGCGGCTCAGCGTCCTCCGCCGCCGGTGCCGCCAGCGGCGCGGGTGGGCCGGGCCCGCTTCGGAGCCTTGGTCGCGCTGGTCGTGCCGGCCGATCCGTTTCCCGCCGCCTCGACCGCCACGCTGCCGTTCGTCTGCGCCGGCCGTTCGCCGCACGCCGCGGCGACGACGACCCCCTCAACCCCTCGCAGGGCGGCGATGCCGACACTCAGCCCGCCGGCGAGCACGGCTTTCGAGACGGGGATGAAACGGCGCCGTACGGGGGGAATGAGGGCTACGACGGCCGCGGCCGCGGCCCAGACGACTTCTTCCACGGGAGCCTCCTGTGTGCAGCGACTTCGAGTGCGGAACTGTGCCTCGGCGGAACGCGATCGGCGCAGCGCCGAACCACTGCCCAGCGAGGACAATACAAACGTCAGATGAACGGGAACCCTCCAATCCTTGGGGTTCTGTTCACCGCCGGTACAGGTTCACCGGGCAACCGGGAGGCGGGCGGCCCTCAGAGGTCGTCGGGGTCGACGTAGTAGGGGTTCTCGAGCAGCATCCCGCCGAAGAACACCTTGGGGTGGACCTTGAGGACGGGGATGATCACGTTGCCCCGGAACCGGTCCAGGTCGTAGAGGCAGATGGCCACCTGGGGGTAGGCCCGGGCGTAGCGGGTGGCCTGCACCTCGTAGCCCATGAAGTCGTCGATGAGCGGACCGGTGATGACGGTCTGGGCCCAGCTCATGTCGGTCGCGGCCCGGGCGAAGCTCTTCTTCTTGGCCGAGAACGTGTCGTGGCCCCAGTCCTGCCAGTACGTCAGCATCCGCCCGGCGGAGAACGTGCCGTCATGGAGGTAGGTGTCCTCCGCGTCCTCCATCTGGAGGAGGCCGGGGTCGACGTCGTCGCAGCCCTCGAGGACGGAGCGCTCCAGGCGCCGGTGGTCGGCGGCGCCGGTGATGCAGAGGCACACGTCGCCCGCCTGCACCCCCTCCCGCAGGAACGGCACCACCAGCTTGTCGCGCTCCTCCCGGCCCCGGTAGAAGGCGCAGATGTGGTCGCCGGTCCCGGCCTGGAGGCCGTTGATCGTGATGCTGCGGGTGGGCATGGCTCATCCTCTGACAGCGGACGGGCGCCGCGCCTCAGCCTGGGGGCGCGAGATGTGGGCGATCCTCCTGACCTGGGGGGTGCATCAGAGGCCCAGGACCCGCCACGCCCGGGTGGCGGCGTGGAGGTTGAAGCGGGCGTCGACGTCGCCGATGTCGAGGCCGCTCACCTCCCGGATCCGCTGCAGCCGGTAGCGCAGGGTGCTCCGGTGGATGGCCAGCCCGTCCGCCGTCTCGTCGTAGTTGCCCCCGCACTCGAGGTAGGTGGACAGGGTCTTGACCAGCTCGGCGCCGTGGGCGGTGTCGTAGTCGAGGAGCGCCCCGAGCCATTCCCGCACGAAGCCCTCCACCTCGGCGTTGTGCTCCCCGCCAGCCAGGATGCGGTAGATCCCGAGACCGTCGTAGGTGGTGACGCCGGCGGGCTGCCGGGACGCCTGGCGCACACCGAGGGCCACGAAGGCCTCCCGGACCGAGCGCGGGAAGTCTCCCGGCGACTCGCACCGGCCCCCGACGCCGACCGACACGCCGCCGGACGGGAATTCCGCCGCCAGCGCCTCGCCGAGCTCGGCCCACCGCCCCGGCGGAGTCAAGGCCAGGAGCACCACGGCCCCCGAGCGCCGCCCGACCAGCGAGCCGATCTCCAGGTCGGCGGCGGCCTGCTCGACGGCCCGGGCCAGCGCTTCCCCGGCCGCCTTCCCTGGCGGCTCCCGCCGCCCCTGTCGGGGGGACACTCCCGATGCCCCGGGTCCGCGGTCCTGGACGACGACCACGGCGTGGGGGCGATGCAGGTCGTAGCCGATGGCCTGGGCCCGGGCGTGGGCGCTCTCGTCGTCGGTGCCGGTGCACAGGTCGTCGACCAGGTCGCCCCGCAGGCGCAGCTCCATCTGGCCGAGGCCCCGGAGGTGGGACAGCTCGGCGGCCAGCACCAGGGCGCCGTGCTCGAGGGCGAAGGCGTCCCGGGGACCGGCGGTGCCCTCGGGGTCGACGAGGGCCAGCACGCCGAGGATCTCGTCCCGGGGCTGGGCCAGGGCGAGGAACCGGTCGCCGTCACGCAGGGGCCGCCCCTCGCGGCGGGCCAGGCGGAGGAGGTGGACCCGCTTGCGGCCGTCGGGCTTCGGATAGGGGTCAGGGCGGCCGGGGCCGGCCCACGCCCGGAGGTTCCCGAACCGGTCCTCCACCGCCACCGGGTAGCCGGTCAGGTCGAAGACGGTGCGGGCGATGCCCTCTTCTCCCGCCCCCGACGCCGACACCCGCGTCAGCGCCTCGTGGATGGTGGCGGTGCGCTCCAGGTCGGCCACCGTGGCCGCCAGCCGGTCGTTGACCGAGGCCAGCTCGCTGTTGACCCGGCGCAACTCGGCGGCGCCGGCCCGTTCCCGGCGGTGGAGGGCGGCGTTCTCGAGGGCGCTGCCGGTCTGGTGGGCCAGCACCTTGAGGAGGAACTGCTCGTCGGCCGTCGGCTCGGCCGGGGCGCCGACCACCAGCCAGCCCCAGTGGCCGCCGAGGCTGCGGAGGGCGAAGGCCCGACCCCAGGCGGCACCGGGCACGTCGACCGGGCCGTCGTCGCCGCCCAGGGCAACCAGGGCCGCCGTCAGCGCCTTCCGCCGGCGCCCCGGAGGATCCCGGAACCGCTCCACCTCACCGACCGGGCGGCCTGCAACGCCAGGGGGGACCGGACCGTCGGAGCCGCCGGGATCGACGGCGGGGCGGTACGCCCCCTCCGTCGTGCAGGGGCCGAGGGAGGACACCGACGTGACGGCCAGGCTGAGGATCTCGTCCTCGTCGCGGCTCTCCGTCATCATCATGGACAGCACGAACAGGCTGTGGAGGTTCGAGATCTGCTCCCGCAGCCGGACGACGTTCGCCGGCTTCACCTGGGCCTCCGTGGGCACGTTCGCCGGCTTCACCTGGGCCTCCGTGGGCACGTCCCGTTCCCCCATGGTTTCCAATCGTACGCCGGTCGTTCGCCCTGGGAGGTGGAGGAACCCCCCTGGAGTTCGATCTGTCAGGTGGGTGCGGGGTGGGCCTGTACCTGGCAGGTTGAGGGGGTAGCAGGCAGCCAAGGGGGAGGGTGGGCGATGCCACAGGGAATGCGTGAAGAAACCGATGTCGTCGTGGTCGGAGCCCGGGTGGCCGGATCGCCGGCGGCCACTGAACTGGCCCGCCATGGCCGCAAGGTCATCGTCCTCGACGCCGGGACGTTCCCGTCCGACACGCTGTCGACGCACGTGATCTTCCCGACCTGCGTGGCCGAGCTCAATGCCCTGGGGGCACTCGAGCCGCTGCTGGCCACCGGGTCGCCGAAAGAGCCGTACGTGCAGATCAACCACGGCGGCGTCGACGTGAACTGGCACTACACCGCCGTCGACGGCTTCAACTACGGGATGTGTCCCCGCCGCACCGTCCTCGACAACATCCTCGTGGAGACGGCGCGGGCGGCCGGCGCCGAGGTCCGGGAGGCGACCAAGATCACCGGCGTCGAGTGGAAGGGCGGCCGGGTGTCGGCCGTCACCTGGTCCGATCGCAAGGGCAACACCGGCACGATCGACACCAAGCTGCTCATCGGGGCGGACGGGAGGCGTTCGACGGTGGCCGAGCTGGTCGGGGCGGCGAAGCCCTACCGCCGCAACGAGAACGGCCGCGGCCTCGTCTTCATGTACGTCGACGACCCCTACCCCGCCGACAGCAGGGAACGCCAGACCCTGTTCCAGTGGCGGGTGGGCGACACGCTCGGGATGTACTTCCCGACGTGCGACAACGGCGGCCTGGTGCTGTTCATGCCGCCCCGGGAGCAGGTCGCCGCCTTCGGGCAGGACATGGCCCACTGGAACGAGCGGCTCGAGGAGTACCCGCTGCTGAAGGCCCGCATCGCCGGCGGGGCGCCCCGGACCAAGATCCGCAAGGCCGCCGACCCGTTCTCCTACTTCCGGCGCTCCAGCGGCCCGGGCTGGGCCCTCGTCGGCGACGCCGGCCACTTCAAGGACCCCGTCATCGCCCAGGGCGTGCGGGACGCCGTCTACTACGGGCGGCGCCTCGGCCTGACCGCCGCCGCCGCCCTCGACAACCCGACCTGGCTCGACAACCGCCTCTACGAGTGGGAGCTGAAGCGGGACCGGGAGTGCATCGTCAGCTACCACTTCGCCCTCCGGCTCAGCCTGACGCACCCGGTGTCGCCGGTGGAGCTGGAGATGTGGAAGAAGCTCGAGCCGAACTACGACCTGTCCCGCGAGCTGGGCGACACGTTCAGCCGCAAGCAGTCGGCCGAGTCGCTGCTCAGCTACCCGCACCTCGTCCACTGGACGGCCAAGGCGTTCGTGAACCCGGCCTACCCGAAGATGGAGGTCGTCACCGACGTCGCCCGGGAGCTCGCCACCAAGGCCCGCCTCTACCGCGACCTGGGCCGGATCGCCCGCCGCAAGCGGGTGGTCGGCCACAGCTGGGACGCCTGGGGCGGCCCCATGCGCGTCCGCCCCGCCGAGGCCGAGGCGACGCCGGGCGAGTACGTCCCGGCCGCCGTCCCGCAGCGCAGCGACCTGCTCGCCGAGGAGGGCGAAGTCAGGACTTCGAAGGCCAAGGTAAAGGAGAGCGTGGCATGAGCGCAGGATCGACGAGCGCAGGATCGACGAGCACCGGGCGCACCGTCAAGATCGCCGCTGTTCAGCCCGCCCTGCGGCTGGCCGAGATCGACTGGAACATGAAGCGCTGCGAGGACCTGGTCCGCTCGGCAGCCAAGGAACACAACCCCGACGTCGTCATCCTGCCCGAGGCCTTCACCTGCCCCAACGTCTACGACAAGCGGCTCAAGTCGATGGCCCAGCCGGTCGACGGCCCGGCGTACCAGATGCTCAAGAACCTGGCCCGGGAACTGGGTTGCAGCGTTGGCGGCGGCTTCCTGGCCAAGCGGGGCGGCGACACCCGCAACACCTACGTGCTGGCCGACCCCGACGGGACGACCAACCTGCACGACAAGGACGAGCCCAGCGTCTGGGAGTACAACTACTACACCCGGGGCACCGACGACGGCGTGTTCACCCACCCCCTCGGGACCATCGGGCTGGCGTGCGGGTTCGAGACCAGCCGGAGCCGCACGGCCCGGCGCATGGTGGCGGCCAAGACCAACCTGGTGCTGGGCGGGTGCTGCTGGCCGGCCTACCCGACGTGGGCCTTCCCCCGGGGCTGGTTCAACCGCGACATGGAGTACTACCGCCTGTGGGCGGCCGACACGACCCGGAGCCTGGCCCGGGCCGTCGGCGCCGCCACCGCCATCTCCTGGCACGTCGGCCCCATCGGCGGCAAGACGCCGGCCATGCCCGGGATCCCCTGGAACACGATCATGACCGGCGAGACCCAGATCGTGGAGCGGGACGGCACGATCCTGGCCCGCATGACCTATGAGGACGGCGAGGGCCACGTCGCCGCCGATGTGCAGGTCAAGGACGCCGAGCCCCTCGACCTCGTCCCGTCCGGCTTCTGGATCCGGCCCCAGACCTTCACCATCCACGCCGTGTGGCATTACATGAAGCAGCACGGCCGGGCCCGGTACGCCATTGACAAGGCTCTGGGCCGGTTCGACTGGCAGGAGCTGCCCGACCACGACATCCCCAACCACAACCCGGGCACGGTCGACCTGACGGCGGCGGAACCGACCAGCGCCCAGGCCAACGGGAAGCACTCGGGAGCTTCACCTGCCTCCCCCGAGGCAGGCAGGACGGCCGGGACGAAGGCAGAGGCGTGATGGCGGCCGCGCCGTCCCTCGACAGCGGCCTGGCCAGCCTGCACTCCGCTCAGCGCAAGGCGTTCGCCGCCGAAGGCTCCCCCGGCGCCGAAGAGCGCCGGGCCGACCTGACGCTGGTGCACAGCCTCCTGACCGGCAACCGCAAGGCCATCGCCAAGGCCCTGCGGGAGGACTTCGGCGCCCGTTCGGCCCACGAGACGGAGATCGCCGAGATCGCCACCACGCTCCACACCGTCCGCTTCGCCCGCCGCCACGTCGGCCAGTGGATGAAGCCCCGGCGGCGCTCGACCGGCATCTGGTTCATCCCCGGCGGCAACCGGATCGTCCCCCAGCCCAAGGGTTGCGTCGGGATCATGGTGCCGTTCAACTTCCCCATCAACCTGGCCGTCGGGCCGCTGTCGTCGGCGCTGGCGGCCGGGAACCGGGCCATGCTCAAGATGTCGGAGCTCACCCCGGCCGTGGGCGACCTGTTCGCCCGCCTGGTGGCCGACCGCTTCTCGCCCGAGAAGGTCGTGGTGGTCAACGGCGGAATGGAGACGTCGCAGGAGTTCGCCGCTCTGCCCTTCGACCACCTGCTCTTCACCGGCTCCACCGCCGTCGGCCGCCACATCATGCGCGCCGCGGCCGAGAACCTCACACCCGTCACCCTGGAGCTGGGCGGTAAGAGCCCGGTGATCGTCGGCGACGACTACCCGCTGGCCCGGGCGGCGCAGCGGATCGTGTGGGGGAAGCTGTTCAACGCCGGGCAGATCTGCATCGCTCCCGACTACGTGATGGTGCCGGCGGGTAAGGAGCGGGAGTTCGCCGCCTACGCCCAGGCCGCGGCCCGCAAGCTGTACCCGAAGCTGGCCGGCAACGACGACTACACCGCCGTCATCAACGACCACCACTACCAGCGGCTCACGGCCACGGTGGACGACGCCCGCGCCAAGGGGGCGGTGATCGAGACGGCGGCCGACCCGGCGGCCAGCCGCGGGGAGCGCAAGCTGCCCTTCACCGTCGTCCTCGACCCGACCGACGACATGCGCGTCCTCCAGGACGAGATCTTCGGCCCGGTGCTGCCGGTGCGGGGTTACCAGACCGTCGACGACGCCATCACCTACGTCAACGAACATCCCCGTCCGCTGGCCCTCTACGTCTTCTCCGACGAACGGGCCACGCAGGACAAGGTGCTGGAGCAGACGACGTCGGGCGGCGTGTCGATCAACGACACGCTGATGCACTACATGCAGGACGACATGCCCTTCGGCGGTGTCGGCCCGAGCGGGATGGGCGTCTACCACACCCAGGAGGGCTTCAACACGTTCTCGCACAACAAGCCGGTGTTCCGCCAGCGGGGGGTCGGGAGCTTCACCGGAGCGCAGCTGCTCTACCCGCCCTACGGGCCCGTGACCAACGTCCTGCTCCGGCTCATGCGGAAGATCTGAGGAACGGAGAACCGGGGACCGTGACGCTGACCGCACCGCCGCTGCCGCCTCTTCACCTCACCGACGACCCGATGACCGACGTGACCGTCGTGATCGTCGACCGGGACCTGCTGTTCTCGAGAGGGCTCGAGCTCCTGCTCGAGCGCGTGTCGGGGGGCGCGGTGCGGGCAGTGGGGCACACTGCGGACGGGAGCGCGGCGGTGGAACTCGTCCGCCGCCAGCGGCCCGACGTCGCCATCGTCGGGCTGTCGCTGCCGGCGCCGGGCGCCCTTCCGGTCATCCGGGAGCTGAAGCGGCTCTACCCCTGGGTGCGGGTCATCGCCATGGGCGGCCCGGGGGCCGGGATCGGCGGCGGCGACACCGACACCAACGGCGCAGTGGCGGCGCTGCGGGCCGGCGCCGACGGTCTCTTCGACACCACCGCCCCGCCGGAGACCCTCCTCGCCCCGCTGCGGGCCACGGCGGCCGGGATGTCGGTCGTGCCGCCGGCGGTGATGGCGGCGCTGGTCGACGGCCCCGCCCGCCGGGACACGGAGCGGCTCGGGGGCCTCAGCGTCGAGGAGCGGCGTCTGTGGCGGCTGGTGGCCGACGGCCTCGACACGAGCGAGATCTGCCACGCGCTGCTCGTCTCCGAGCGCACCGCCAAGCGCCGGGTCTCGGCCCTGCTGCTGAAGCTGCGGGTCGGGAGCCGCCTCCAGGCCGCCGCCCTGGCCGGGCGCTGCGGCCTCCTCGACACGGAGTAGGCCTTCGGTCCGGGGGTAGGAGTCGGGGAACGATCGGAGGTCAACCATGTCGTTCCTCGACTCCGCTCCCCGCCTCGACCGGCCGGTATCTGTCGACCTGCCCGGGTTTTTCGCCCGGGCCGCCGCACCGGACGGCGACGTCCCCTGTCTCCGGCTCCTCATCGGCGGAGAATGGCGCGACGCCGGATCGGGGGCGACGTTCGACGTCGTGTCCCCCATCGACGGGAGCGTCATCGCCCGGGCGCCGCGCGCCGACCGGGATGACGTCGTCGCCGCCATCGACGCCGCCCGGGAGGCCCGGGCCGGGTTCCGGGCCCAGCCCGCCGCCGAACGGCTCGAGCTGTGCGAGCACGCGGCCGGGATCGTGGCCGAGCACCTCGACACCTTCGTCGACGTCATCGTGGCCGATCTCGGCAAGACCCCCAGCCAGGCCAAGTCCGAGGCCAACGCCACCCGGGAACGCCTCGGTCTCGCCCGGGAGGAGGTCCGCAAGATCTTCGGCGAATACCTCCCCGGCGACTGGATCCCGGACACGTTGGGGAAGTCGGGCATCGTGCTGCGGGAGCCGGTCGGCACCGTGGCCGCCATCGGCCCCTTCAACTACCCGCTGTTCCTCGCCGCGTCGAAGATCATCCCGGCCCTGGCGGCCGGGAACACGGTCGTGGCCAAGGCTCCGTCCGACGACCCGTTGCCGCTGGTCCTCTTCGCCCGGGTCCTGGAGGAGGCCGGCCTGCCCGACGGGGTCCTCAACGTGATCACCGGACCCGGGGGCGAGATCGGCGACCTGCTGGCCGAGCACGACGACATCTCGATGATCTCCTTCACCGGCTCCACCGCCGTCGGCCGGCGCATCGCCCGCCTGGCCGGCCCCAAGCCGATGCACCTGGAGCTGGGGGGCAACGCCGCCGCCGTCGTCCTGGCCGACGCCGACCTCGAGCTGGCCGTCGACAAGACGCTGACGGGGGCGTTCAAGAACGCCGGCCAGCGCTGCGACGCCATCAGCCGGGTACTGGTGGAGGACTCGGTCTACGACGCCTTCGTCAAGCGCGCCGTCGACGAAGCGGCGGAGTGGACGGTCGGCGATCCCCGGGCGGACGGGGTGCAGGTCGGCCCACTGGTGAACGCCAAGGCGGCCGAAGCGGTGCAGCGGCTCGTGGCCGACGCCACCGGCCGGGGCGCCGAGGTCCTCCTCGGCGGTGAGGCCGACGGGACCTACCACCAGCCGACCGTCCTCGGCGACGTGTCGCCGGAGGCCGAGATCGTGTGGGAGGAGACGTTCGGCCCGGTCCTGACCCTGGTGCGGGTGTCCGACCTCGACGCCGCCATCGCCCTGGCCAACCGGTCCCGCTACGGCCTCGACTCGGCGGTGTTCACCACGAATCTCGACCAGGCCTGGAAGGCGGCCCACGCCCTGGAGTGCGGCATGGTCCATGTGAACGACGCCCCCGCCCACGGCGTCGGCCACTTCCCCTTCGGCGGGTTCAAGCCCGACTCCGGCATCGGCCGGGAGGGACTTGGCTACTCGATCGACGAGTGCACCCGGATCAAGACCGTCGTGATGCCCGCCTAGTCAGAGACGCTGGGCGATGCTGAGGCCGTCGCCGATGGGGAGCAGCACCACCCGCACCCGGGGGTCGGCGGCGATGCGGTCGTTGAGGGTCCGGATGGCGACCGTGTCGTCGCTGTCGTCCTTGTCGTCGAGGACAGCGCCGCTCCACAGCGTGTTGTCGAACATGAGGAGGCCGCCGGTGCGCATCCGGGGCAGCAGCTCGTCGTAGTAGGCGCCGTAGCCGGACTTGTCGGCGTCGACGAAGGCGAGGTCGAAGTACTCGTAGAGCGGCAGCTCCTGGAGCGCGTCGAGGGCGGGACCGATCCGCAGCTCGATGCGGTCGGCGACGCCGGCCTTCTCCCAGTACTCCCGGGCGATGGCCGTCCACTCTTCGCTGATGTCGAGGCACAGGAGGCGCCCGTCCGCCCCCATGCCCCGGGCCAGCGCCAGCGAGGAGTACCCGGTGAAGGTGCCGATCTCGACGGCCCGGCGGGCGCCGGTGGCCCGGGCCAGGATCTCGAGCAGGACGGCCTGGTCGTCGCCGATCTGCATGCCGGCCGCCCGGCCCGTCCGCTCGGCGGTGATGCGCTGCAGGTCGAGCTGGACGTCGTCGGGCCCGCTGGTGTGGTCGAGGGCGTAGTCGGCGATCGGCGGGTCGATGAACTTGGAGCGGCTGCGGGCGGTCATGGGCTCTCCGGTCTGGTCAGTGCCGTCTACCCGCCCGCCATGGTACGTAGGCCGGACGGCGGGCGCGCCAAACGCCGGGTGGACGGTGCCAGTCCACCCGGCGCTTCGGGCCTGTCAAACCCGCACCGCCGTTCTTCACTGAAGCGGCGGTGGGCGCTCACGGAGGCCGCGAGCCTCCGTGCCCCGTCCGCTAGCCGATGCGCAAGAGCCGGCGGGCGAGGACAGCGAGGCGGCCGCTGCCGCACAGCACGACACCGAGGAGGGCCATGCCGCCCACACCGGCGCCGGTGCGGGCCAGGGCGCTGGGCCGCGAGATGGTCTCACCCAGCACCTCGGTGCCGGGGGCGGTGGTCGAGGTGGCGCCGGCGGCCTCGGTGCCCGGGGCGGCGGCGGTGCCCGCTCCGGTCGCCGCGGTGCCTGCTCCGGTCGCCATGGTGTCGGTGGCGGCCAGCCCGGTCGCCGCCGGCGTGGTCGCTCCGCTGGTCGCGGCGGCCGTGAGGTGCGCCCCGGTGCCGGCCGCCTGGGCGGTGGCGGTGCAGCCCGTGGCCTCCCTGGGGTCGACCTGGCAGTCGGTGGGTTCGACGATCCGGCCGTTCACCGTCCCCGGCGTGACGGCGCCGGTCGTGGTGGTCGTGGTCGACGTCGAGGTCGTGGTGGTCGAAGTGGGCGCCGATCCGGCGCCCTCCGGGGCGTCGCCGGCCTTCGGCTTGTGCCCGCACCAGCCGTTGTTGTCGTCCTCACGGTCGGCGTCGTTGCCGCAGCCGTTGTTGCCGTCACGATCGGCATCGAACCCGCCGGTGCAGCCCGGCTTGTCGGCGCCGCCGTTGCTCATGCCGTCAGGGTCGGAGTGTGACTTGCCCTGGGTCTGGCCGGTGGCCGTGAAGCAGGCCGCGTCGGCGGAGTTCCTGCCGTGCGTCCCGGTGGCGCCGGCCGGGGGGGCGGCGGCGAACAGGCCGAGCGCCAGCAGGGCGCCGGCGCCGGTAGCTCCGATCCGGGCGGTGGTGATCGTGCGCATCCTCATGCTCCTTCAGGTCGGGGTCCCCGTTGACCCTCTCGGGTCCTGGAGATTCCCCCGGCGATGAAGGGCGCGTGAGGCGAGGATGAAAAGTTCTTTATGCGACCGCTTCGGTCGGGGCGTCGTCTTCGAACTGCGTGCGGTAGAGCTCGGCGTAGCGACCACCGAGGGCGAGGAGCTCGGAGTGGGTCCCGCGCTCGGCCACCCGCCCGTCCTCGATGACGACGATGGCGTCGGCGGCCCGGATGGTGGAGAGACGGTGGGCGATAACGAGCGCCGTCCGGCCGGCCAGGGCCTCGACCAGCGCCGCCTGCACGGCGGCCTCCGAGGTGGAGTCGAGATGAGCGGTGGCCTCGTCGAGGATCACCACCCGGGGTTTCGCCAGCAGCAGGCGGGCAATGGTCAGCCGCTGGCGCTCCCCGCCGGAGAGGCGGTAGCCCCGCTCCCCCACCACGGTGTCGAGCCCGTCGGGGAGCGACTCCACCAGCGCCGCCAGCCGAGCCTTGCGCAGGGCGTCCCACACGTCGTCCTCGCCCGCCTCCGGCGCGGCGAACAGGAGGTTCCCGCGGATCGTGTCGTGGAACAGGTGCCCGTCCTGCGTCACCATCCCGAGCGTCTCCCGCAGCGATTCGAACGACAGGTCGCGCACGTCGACGCCCGACAGGCGCACCGCGCCGGAATCGACGTCGTAGAGGCGGGGCACGAGGGAGGCGATGGTCGACTTCCCCGCCCCCGACGAGCCCACCAGGGCCACGAGCTGGCCCGGTTCGACCCGCAACGACAGGCCGTGGAGGACCTCGACGCCGCTGCGGGTGTCGAGGGTGGCGACCTCCTCCAGCGAGGCCAGCGAGACCCGCTCCGCCGAGGGGTAGGCGAAGCGCACGTCGGCCAGCTCCAGGGCCACCGGGCCGTCCGGCACCCGGACCGCCCCGGGCTTCTCGGTGATCAGCGGTTCGAGGTCGAGCACCTCGAACACCCGCTCGAAGCTGACGATGGCGGTCATGGCGTCGACCCGGGCGCTGGCCAGAGCCGTCAGCGGGGCGTAGAGCCGGGTGAGGAGCAGGCCGAGCGTGACGACGGTGCCGGGTTCGAGGCGGCCCCGCAGCGCCAGCCAGCCGCCCAGCCCGTAGACCAGCGCCAGCGCCAGCGACGAGACGATCGACAGGGCGGTGAGGAAGACCCACTGGCCCATGGCGGTGCGGACGCCGAGCTCGGCCACCCGCTCGGCCCGGGCGCCGAACTCGGCCTCCTCCCGGGCGGGACGGCC
>JAUZEX010000794.1 GCA_030838815.1 Actinomycetota bacterium | reverse complement strand
GGCGGGCGCAGTGCGGAGCGGAGCCGTTCCGCCGTCGCCACCAGCACGGCGTCGCCGGCCTGGTGGCCCAGCGTGTCGTTGATCATCTTGAACCGGTTGAGATCCACGAACAGCACTCCCACCGTCGACGGTGCCCGTTCCGAGCGGGCCAGCGCCAGGCGGAGGTGATCGAGGATGAGGGCCCGGTTGGGGAGACCGGTCAGGGGGTCGTGGAGCGCAGCCCGCCGCTGGCCTTCGTCGGCGCGGAGGCGATCCAGGGCGGCGGTGAGGATGTCGGCGACATGGATGGCGAAATGTTTGTCCTCACCGTCGAAGCCGCCCAGCTCCCGCCGGGCGGCCAAGAATCCGAAGGTGGGTGACGTTCCCCCGATAGGCACGACCAGCTCCACCACGACAGGACCGGATCCGTCGCGCCCGGTATCGGTCGGCGCCGCCGTGACAAGGTCGAGGGTGGTCCGCCGGCGACGTTGCCCGGGAGCGAAGGCGGCGGCCCGCAGCAGGAGCTCATGGCCGCCGGGGAGATACTCGTAGACGCCGCAGCTCTCGGCGTCGAGTGCGCCTTGGACGAGTCGCGCCGCCTTCTCGAGCAGCGGGCGCTGGTGGACGCCGCTGAGCGCGGTGCGGGCGAGGTCGGTGAGGACCGTCTGGCGCACCAGCGCGGTCGCCCGTCGCCCATCGGTCGGCTCGAGCGGTCCGACCCGCCCGGGCTTGGAGCTGGCGGAAGGCGGGACGACGGGCTCATCCCGAGGCATCGTTCACCCCCTCGTGCCGGCTGGTTGAAGACATTGGGTTCTCCAAAAGAGTCGTGGTGGAGGCTCTCGTCCGATGATCGGATCCGATGCTGAAGCGAGTGCGGTCTGAGCCTGAAGCTGGCCTGGGCATTTGACCCTTTGGGGCGTCAGGCGCGGACGGCGTGCAGGTCCCGACGGGCCTGGGCGATGAGCTCGTCCACGGTCTCGGGGCCCTCCGGGTGGTACGAGGCGACGCCGAGCTGGATCCGGGTCCCGGCGGCCCCCGCCACGAGGGCCTCGGTCAGGCGCGTGGCGGCTCGGCGGGAGTCGGACTGCTGCATCACGAGCACGACGGCCCATTCGCTGCGCTGGAGACGGGCCACCACGTCGCACCGACGGAGGGCTCGGCGCAGCAAGGCGGTGATCTCCTCGGTCCTGTCCGGGGAGTCGCCGATCCCCGGGCGGTCGACCTTCAGGAGCAGAACGCTCACATGGAGTCCGGTCCGGTCGGCTACCCGCAGGAGATGGGCGCCGATCGATTCCAAAGTGGTGCGGTCGGCGGTCTCCTCGAGGGCCATCATGCGTTGCCGGCGCTCCAGCGCCAGGCGGATGAGCCGGCCGAGGGCCTGGAAGCCGAGCGTGCCCTTGACGAGGAATTCGTCGGCGCCCTCCCGGATGCATTCCAGTGCCACCTCGAGATCTCCGTCCCCGGACAGGACGACCAGCGGAACATTGGGCGCCGCTCGCTGGAGATGCCGGACGGTGGCGGATCCCTGGCTGTCAGGGACGTCGAGGTCGGTGAGGATCAGGTCGAAGGACTGACGGGCCAGACGGGCCATGGCGGTGCTGAGGCGGCCGACGTGCTCCACGCGGAACTCCGGGGCGGAATCAGCCAGCACGTGCCGGACCAGCTCGGCGAAGCGCGCATCGTCCTCCAGGAGGAGATGGTTCGGCGCTCTGTCGTGCATGGCGGCCTCTCTGAGCGAGATCTCCTGCGGGGTGGTCATCTAGATCAACACCGGTTCGGCGCCGAGCCCCACGGTCTCCTCGGTGCCGGCTGACCGTCGCCCGAGGGCGGCTCGCACCGAGCGGGCCAGCAGGTTGGGCACGGTCCCCGCCAGGACCATGAGGTCGAGGGCCCAGGTCCAGTTCTCGACGTAGAAGAGGTCGAGGTGGCGGTAGGCGTAGAAGGACGGGTTGTCGCGGGCCTCGAGCTGCCACAGTCCGGTGATCCCGGGCGGGAGGCGGTGGCGGCCCAGCAGGTCGTCGTCGAAGGTGGCCACCTCGAGCGGGAGGGCCGGGCGGGGGCCGACCATGCTCATCGAGCCGCCGAGGACGTTGAAGAGCTGGGGCAGCTCGTCGAGGCTGGTGGCCCGCAGGAAACCGCCCACCCGGGTCACCCGGGGGTCCTTGTCCAGCTTGAAGAGCGGCCCGTCCCGCTGGTTCTGGGCCTGCAGTTCGCTCAGGCGGGACTCGGCGTCGAGGGCCATGGTGCGGAACTTGAGCAGCGTGAAGACCTCGCCGTCGCGGCCGATGCGGGCCTGGCGGAAGAGGGCCGGACCGCGGTCGGAGAGCTTCACCGCCGCCGCCACCAGGAGCATGATCGGCGCCGAGAGCACGAGGACGGGGAGGGCGACGGCCAGGTCGATTCCCCGCTTGAGCCGCAGCTGACTGCGGGACAGCCCGGGCGCCTTCAGCGAGTAGAAGGGCTCATGGGCCAACGGCGCGACGTTCAGGCGGCTGTGGCCGACCCGCCACAGTCCGGCCGAGACCTGGACGTGGAGCCCGCGCTCCACCAGTTCCTGCGTGAGCCGGTTGACCTCCGTGGCGGGAAGCCCGGAGGTGACGAGAACGACCCCGGTGGCGCCGCTGGCGGCGATGGTCTCCAGCGCTTCTTCGGGTGCCCCCATCCAGGGCAGGTCATGCTTGGCCGCCGTGTAGGGATCGCCGACGAGCCCGCAGACGCGATAGCCGAGGTCGGCGTGGTGGGCCAGCAGGTCGATGACCCGCTCCGCTTCGTCGCCCTGGCCCACCACGACGACCCGGCGGGTGAAGCGCCCTTCGGTGCGCTCGGCCCGGAGCCAGGCGTCATAGAAGCCTCGGCCGCTGACGAGGAGGGCGAAGGTCAGGAAGCCACCGCCGGCGACGGCCGCCGGCGCCGCTTGCCCACCGCGCAGCTGATACGCCACCGCGCTGAACGCGGCCACGGCCACCGCCACCCGGGCCAACCCCCTGAGCTCCATGATCCGGGAGCTGCAGACGGACGCCCGGTACAGATGCTGCCCGGCCAGCAGCAGGAGCGAGACGCCGGTGAGGCCGAGCGACCGGGCCAGCGTCGCCCGCATCCCGTTCTGTCCGTGCTGGACCGCGGGGAGCAGGGTGTAGGTCACGAACCAGGCCGAGAAGATCGCCGTGGCGTCGAGCCCGACCAGCGCGTGGCGCAGGCCGGGCGTGCCTTCCTGGCGGACGGCCCGGGCTGCGCCCACGGCCGTCTCCGCGACTGGCCCGAGGGTTCGTTCGGCCAGGCTCATCAGGGGGTCTCCGTCCGCCGCTCAAGTGGGCGGAAGGGGTTGCCGGTGAAGGCGCCGCCGGAGCCTTGACGACTCTGGAGCGGTGCCCCCGATACTCCGATCCCTTCCTGCACCGATCGTGCGGCCCGGCCCTGACGCTGCTCTGAGCCGTCCCTGTTCGATCCCTGAAGGGCGAACCGCCGTTAGGCGGGGGGATCGGGGAGGGAGAAGGAGAAGCGGCTCCCGCCCCCCGGAGCGTCCTCGACCCAGATTCGGCCGCCGTGGCGCTCCACGATCGTCCGGCAGATGGCGAGGCCGATCCCGGTTCCGCCGTCGCCTCCGGCGTCGCGACCTCGCTTGAAGAGCTCGAAGATCCGTTCCCGGTCTTCCGGGGCGACGCCGGCCCCGTCGTCGGTGAC
>JAUZEX010000766.1 GCA_030838815.1 Actinomycetota bacterium | reverse complement strand
TGGCGGAGCATGTAGCGGGCGACGAACGTGGTGTTGTAGCGGTTCTTGACGATTTTGTCCTCGTAGACGCCGTAGCCGGTCTCGTCCACGGCCATCCGGGCCAACTCGGGAGCGGCGTCGGTGCCGGCCCGGGCCATGGCCCGGACCATCCCGTCGAGCCGCTCCTGGTCGGCCCCGCCTCCCGGCCCGGCGTGCAGGGCGTCGAAGGCCTCCCGGGCGCGCCGCGCTTTGGACCGGGCCTCGGCCAGGGCGGCCAGGTCGGCGTCCAGCGTGATGGTGGCCAAGGCCTACACCTTGGCGGGAACGCTGTCGCCGAGGATCAGCTCGACCTCGTCGTGGGGCCGCGGGATCACGTGCACCGAGATGACCTCGCCGACCTTGCCGGCGGCGACGGCCCCGGCGTCGGTGGCGGCCTTGACGGCGCCCACGTCGCCCCGGACCATGACCGTGACGAGACCGCCGCCGATCTGCTCCCGCCCGACGAGGCGGACGTTGGCGGCCTTGATCATGGCGTCGGCGGCTTCGATCGCCCCGACGAGGCCGCGGGTCTCGATGAGACCGAGGGCTCCGCTGGGGACCCGTCCGTTCCCGTTCCCGTCAGTGGGCATGGCGGCTGCTTCCTTCCTCTCGCGGCTGATGACCTGCGTCACGCATACACCTCACTTCTTGGCGATTCGTTTGCCAGTTACTTCTTGAACGTGACCTCGCCGCCCACGATCACCGTGTCGACGATGGCCACCACGGCGGCGTCGGTGGCTGTCCGCGCGCTGGCGGACGGGACCCGGGCCGCGCTGCCGGCCGTCACCAGGACGACCTCGCCCTCCCCGGCCCCCACCACGTCGATGGCGGGGTAGGCCTCGGCGTCGAACGTCCCCTTGTCGGGATCCGTGGCGTCGAGGTCCTCGACCAGCAGGATCTTGAAGCCGTCCAGGCCGGGCTCCTTTACGGTGGCGACGACCTGGCCGACGACCTTTGCGAGCCGCATCGTCCCCTCCTCATCCGATACCCGACCGGGGTCACCGTACGGGTCTCCTGGCGGGGCGCCTTTGTCTTCGGGAGACAAGATCACCACGGGCGTCTGTCCTCCGAGGCTGTGGCCCGGGCGATTCCCGGCGACCAAGGATGACCGCATGATTACCGCCGCCGACGCCTCTCTGCACCGGCCCACGTCGGACGACCCGACCTGGGCGGAGACGAACTTCTTCGGGTTCTACGTCCCCGAGCTGGAGCTCAACTGCGGCGTGTACACGCTGTTCCGGGCCAACCTCGGGGTGGGGCTGTCCACGATCTGTATGAACTCCCGGCGCGTCCGGGCGCCCTGGGACGCCGACTACTGCGACTTCCAGATGCACCTCCCGATGGGCCCCGACTTCGACCTGTGCGACTACCGGCTGGCCAACGGTCTGGCGGTGCGGGCCATCGAGCCGAACATGGAATACGAGGTCGACTTCTCCGACGGGGACGGAACGGAGATCCACTTCCACTACCGGTCGCTCATGCCGGCCTTCGACATCCACGACCCCGAGCAGGACCCGATGGTGGCGGCGGCCGCCGACGGCTCCGACTTCGCCTGGGGCACGGCCTACAACGGCCACTTCGACCAGACCGGCGTCTTCGAGGGCGAGGTCGTCCTGCGCGGGAGCCGACACCCGTTCCGCTGCGTCTCGACCTGGGACCACAGCTGGGGGCCCCGCAGCGAGCGCCATGCCCACACCATGAGCTGGCTGCACGCCCACTTCTCCGACGACCTGGCCATGCACGCCATCTTCGACTTCGACGCCGCCTCGGGCGGCGAGACGCTCCGGCTGACGCACGGCTACGTGCTCGAGGGCGGCGAGGTGTACGGCCTCAAGGCGGGGACGGGCAAGACGGTCCGATCCGGCTGGTACCCGGAGGAGAAGGTCCTGGAGGTGACGGACAAGCGCGACCGGACCTGGAACTTCCGGGGGCAGGCGCTGACCGCCTTCCCCTGGCAGGCCTGGCCCAACGTCGTCGGCTTCAACGCCCTGATGCGCTGGGAGGACCAGGAGGGGCGGACGGGCATGGGGGAGACGCAGGACTTCCTCGGCCTCGAGACCCTCACCGCGCGCGCCTGAAGGGCATGCCCGAGCTGAAGACACTCCTGTTCGACCTCGACGGGACGCTGGTGCGTACCCGGGAGGCGTCCTGGGAGCTCTTCCGGAAGACGAACGAGAAGTTCGGGCTCGGCGTCGACACCCCGTCGGCCTTCTTCCGCCTGTTCAACCAGAACTTCTACGCCGCCCTCGACGAGCGCTCTGTCGAGGCGGCGGCGGTCAAGCGGCACTTCCAGGAGCTGCTCCGCCAGGACTACCACCCCGACCTCGTGCCGGGGATGGCGAACGTCGTCCACGCCCTGGCCGGCCACTACACGCTGATCGTGGTGTCATCCAACACCATGGAGGCCGTCCGGCGGATCCTCCTCAGCTGCGACGTCGCCCACTGCTTCGCCCACGTCTTCTCCGGCGACGTCACCCCGAGCAAGCTCGACGCCATCTCGCGCTTCCTGGCCGACCCGTCGTACTCCTGCGGGCGCCGTTGCTCGCCCCACTACGAGGAGGGCACGCCGCAGCGGCTCCACGACCCGCAGGAGGCGATGCTCATCACCGACACGGTGGGCGACGTCGAAGAGGCCCTGTCGGCCGGTATCCGGGTCGGGGCCGTGTCGTGGGGCATGCACCGGGCCGAGGACCTCGAGGCGGCGGGCGCCGAGTTCGTCTGCATCTGGCCCGAGGAGCTCGTGGCTTACCTCAAGCCGGGCGAGACGTGCAGCCTCGGCGTCTGCTCCCTGCCCTCGGTGCAGGGCGCGCCTGTGCCGGTGCCTGCGCCCGCGGCCGCAGTCGCCCCGCAGCGCCTTCGCCGCCAGCAGGCGGCGGCGGCGCTGGCCGCCGCGCTGCAAGAGACCGCCTGCGAGTGCGGGGCGACCTGCTGCAGCGATGCAACGGCGTCGGATCCGCTGCTGCGCCAGATCCTCACTGTCCTCGGGAGCCAAGACTCCGGACAACGTTTATCCGCCCGCCCTGAGGAATCACCTCGAAAGGCCCATCCACAATTGTCCCCGATGGCGGCTCCCAATGGCGGCCGCATCCTGCCGCAATAAGGAGGAGTGGTGACCGTACTGGCCGAGGGTTACAACGTCTTTGACACGGGCAAGCAGCCGACCGGCACGATCAAGTACCTCGGTTCTCCGAAGGACGTGATCGGGCTCATCCAGAGCGGGAAGCTGAAGGAGCACATCCTGCTCGTGCGCGGCGGGACGACCACGTTCCTCGCCCCGGCCCTGTCGATGGGGTGCATCGGCGTCGTCACCATGTCGGGTGCGCCCGAGTCGCACCTCGGGATCCTGTCCCGGGAGTTCCAGACCCCGTGCGTGATGACCGTCCACCTCGTGGAGGGCAGCGATTCCCGCTATGTCCCGGGCGAGACGCCGGACTCGCACTTCGACGAGATCGTCGCCGCCCTCGACGGCAAGAAGGTGACCCTGGACTGTTCCGACCACGACAAGGGCCGCGTCCTGCTGGCCGAGTGAGGAGCGAAGACGAATGACGGTGACCGACCGAAGCGAAGCGGAGTACCTCAAGCGCTACGAGCCTGACGACGAGGGCCTGCGCTTCCAGCCCCTGCTGTATCAGGGCAACTATCACGGCATGGAGCCCATCCCGGACGGGATCCTGGGCGACAAGATCATCCGGTCCCGCATGAAGTCGAAGGTGCTGGAGAAGGTCGGCCACGCCGACGTCCTCAACGACCAGTTCACCCTCGACGAGCTGAACGACCTCAACAACTACCTGGCCTGGAACATCTGGGACGTGCTCGTCATGCGGGCCACCGAGGGCGTCTCGGGCATGATCCCCCGCCAGGAGTACGAGATCCTCTCGTTCATGAACGAGTTCTACCGCTATCCCGAGTTCATGCGGATGGTGACGGACTCGATCGGGGCCCAGGGCGTCATCGACATCGGGGCCGGAGCCCGGCGGGAGATCGGGACGAAGGTCAACTGCGTGCACGACTGGTGCCTCGGCGCCGTGGCCTTCGGCATGGGCCGCTGCGGCCTGCTGGCCGGCGAATGGATCAAGCCCGACGAGTACGTCGAGGAATCGAACATCATCCTCAAGTTCATGCAGCGGGTGCTGTGGGGCAAGCGTCAGGACGGCCTGATCCTCAACTCGCAGGACCGTTACCGCTGCCAGATCCACGACGACGACATCATCGCCGACCTGCGGACGCAGATCGTCGACTTCCAGCCCGGCTCGGACGAGCAGCACATCTTCGAGCAGTTCAACGCCACCGCCGAGCTGCTGGCCTTCTTCGACCATTACGACTGCCGGCTCGGCCTCGGCGACACCGGGCCCTACCCGCTGCCCGACGGCCGGCTCCTCATCGTCCGCGACCTGTTCGTGAACGAGGAGGTCTTCCACTGGAGCGACGTCTGCGAGGAGCTGCCGCACTGCTACACGCTGCTCGTCGTCGTCGACCCCGCCGTGGTCGGGCTGGAGGAGATCCGGGTCAACGACATCTCGACCACCTTCACCCTGCCGAAGAACTACGTGCCGGCCATCACCGGCGGCGCCGTCCTCGTCCGGGAGAAGTGGGACACGCCCATGGGCGAGGTCTACCCGGTCAAGCTCCACGACCTCGAGCCGCACCTGGAGCGGATCCGCGAAGCCACCTTCAAGATGTACAAGAAGACGGCGGCGATGTCGCGGCACACCCTCTGCCTCAACGGGATCTACAGCTACTACATCGAGATGATCCTGCCCCACCTGCGCAAGGCCGGGATGTACGAGGAGATGTGCGAGAAGAAGGACTTCTGGGAGATCGACCAGAGGGTCATGAACTACTACTACGAGATCACGAAGCGGAACTTCGTCCAGGTGACGGTGCCCCAGAAGATCTTCTCCGGGGCGGGCTACCTGCCCTTCTCGGACGAGGCCGACCTTCGGGCCTCGAAGTACTTCTGGGGTTGAGCGAAGAGGGTCGGAGAATCCGATGGAGCAGATCGACGAGCGCAGCTTCCTGATCTTGAACGCGTTGTATCTGCGCAAGATCGCCGACCGCGACGTCCTGGCCGAGTGCAGTGGGTGCTCGGCCAGTGACGTCGACGGAATCCTTGACGGCGCGGCCGCCACCGGCCTCGTGCTCGGCCTCGGGAGCCAGTACGTGCTCACCGACGAGGGCCGCCAGGCCGTCCTCGACTACTACGAGGCCACCTACCAGGACGTGCGGGCCGACCCCGAGATCCAGAGCTGGTACGTGCGGTTCGAGACGGTGAACGATCGTTTCCTGCAGCTGGTCAGCGCCTGGCAGACCAGAGGTGACGGCGGCGACGGCCAGGACCGGGTCTACGACCGCCTGGCCCGGACCGTGGAGCGGCACGTGTCCGCCCTCGACCAGGTCGCCGACCGCCTGCCCCGGTACCGCCACTACGCCGACCGGTTCCGACGCAGCCTCGACCGGGTCGACTCCGGCCAGGTCGAGTACGTCACCAGCCCGACGGTGGACTCGCTCCACAACATCTGGTTCGAGTTCCACGAGGACATCCTGGCCCTGCTCGGCCGCCCCCGCGAGACGGTCGGCGGCTGAGGCCGGGAAGACGGACGGGCCCGGGCCGATGGCCGCCCCGCGATTGATCTACCGCTTCGACGAGGCGGATCCCGACAACGCGATCCTCTTCGGCGGGAAGGGGGCGGGTCTGGCCCGCATGACCGTCGGCGGCCTGCCCGTGCCGCCCGGCTTCGTCATCACGACCGAGGCCTGCCGCCGGTTCACGGAGGACGGACGACTGCCCGACGGACTCGTCCGCGGGGCCCTCGACCATCTCGCCGACCAGGAGGCCGCCACCGGGCGGACCTTCGGCGGCGGGCCGAAGCCGCTGCTGGTGTCGGTGCGGTCGGGGGCGCCGGTGTCGATGCCGGGGATGATGGACACCGTCCTCAACCTCGGGCTCAACGAGGCGGCGGCCCTGGCCCTGGCCCAGGCGACGGGCAGCACCCGGTTCATGGCCGACGTCTACGCCCGCTTCCACCGCATGTACTCCGACATCGTGCTGCGGGCCGACGGCGACGCCATCGCCGCCGCCGCGACACCGGTGCTGGCCGGCATCGAGGCCGACACCGATCCCGCCGCGGCATTCGCCCACCTCCACGACGCGCTTGTCCGGGTGGAGCACGACGACGTCGGGACTTCGGTCCCCGACGACCCGACCCTCCAGCTGGAGCAGGCCATCCGGGCCGTGTTCGAGTCGTGGAACTCGCGTCGGGCCGTCACCTACCGCAAGGTCCACGGCATCCCCGACTCACTGGGGACGGCCGTGGTGGTCCAGACCATGGTGTTCGGCAACCTCGGGTCGCCGTCGGGTAGCGGCGTGGCCTTCACCCGGAACCCGTCCACCGGCGAGCCGGAGCTGTACGGCGAGTTCCTGGAGGGAGGCCAGGGCGAGGACGTCGTGGCCGGGACGGTCACGCCGCAGCCGATCGCCGTCGCCGCCGTCCGCCACCCCGACCTGTTCGCCCAGCTGGAGCAGCTCTGCACCCACCTGGAGGAGCTGTACCGCGACGTGCTCGACATCGAGTACACCGTCGAGCAGGGAACGCTGTACCTGCTCCAGGTCCGCAGCGCCAAGCGCACCGCCCAGGCCGCCGTCCGCATCGCCGCCGACCTGTACCGCAAGGGCTGGCTGGAGCCGGCCGAGGCCCTGGCCCAGGTCACCGCCGACCACCTGCGGCAGTCGGAGCGGCCCCGCTTCGACGAGGACGCCGTGGCCGGGGCCCGCCTGGCCGGCCGCGTCCTGGCCACCGGCGTCGGCGCCTCGCCCGGCCACGTGAGCGGGAAGGTGGTCCTCGACCCCGACCGGGCCGTGGCCCTGGCCGAGGCCGGCGACGCCATCCTGCTGGCCCGGCCCACCACGAGCCCCCTCGACCTCCACGGCATGCTGGCCTCGGTGGGGATCATCACCGCCATGGGCGGGGCCACCAGCCACGCCGCCGTCGTCGCCCGCGCTCTGGGCAAGCCGTGCGTCGTGGGCTGCGCCGCCCTCGACATCGACCCCGCCGCCCGGCGCCTGTCGGTCAACGGATCGTCCTACGACGAGGGCAGCGTCCTGTCCATCGACGGCGCCTCGGGGGAGATCTTCCTCGGCGACCTGCCGTCCTCCGAGGGACGGGCCGAGGGCGCCGACATCGACACCGTCCTGGCCGTGGCCCGCCAGAGCGCAGGCTGCCTCATCTACGGGATCGCCACCACCCCGGCCCAGGTCGAGGCCGTCATCGGCCGGGGCGCGGCCGGCATCGCCACCCGGGTCAGCGAGGTGCTGGCCACCACCGGGCGGTTCGAGGAGCTGCTGGCGCAGCTGGTCGCCGCCCGTCCGGGGACGCCGCTCGACCTCGGCGGTTTCGAGCAGGTCATCGCCGACGTGATGACGCCGCTGTTCGTCGCCGCGGGCGACGCCGAGATCGCCGTGCGGGCCGTCGACCTCGTGTCGGAGGACCACGTCGAGATCCTCGAGACTCCCCGGATGCTCACCGCCCTGCCCCGGGCCGGTCTGCCGATCGGTGTACCGGAGCTGCTGCGGGTCCAGATCGCCGGGCTGGCCATCGCCGCCCACCGGGCCGAGCTGCGCCGTCCGCCGGAGCTGACCGTCCGCCACGTGTCCGACCCCGGCGAGGTGGCGGAGCTGCGCCGGCTGGCGGCGGAGGAGACGGACGGGCCCGGACGGGCCCCGATCCTCATCGGCGCCACGCTCACCAGCCCCCGGGGCGTGCAGATGGCGCCGGAGCTGGCGCCGCTGTCCGACTTCCTGTGGCTCGACGTCCGCCGGCTGCAGGCCGCCGCCTTCGGCTACCCGGCGTCGCTGTTCCTGACCGGGGAGCCGCTGGACGACTACGTCCGGCGCGGGATGCTGGCCATCGACCCCCGCCAGCAGGCCGACGGACCGATGGCCCAGCTGCTGGCGTCGCTCAGCGTCACCCGGATCTCGACGCCCCAGTGCCGCCTCGGCGTGAGGCTGGCCGGGCCCGTCTCCGAGGGATTGGGGGCGGCCTTCTACCGGGCGGGGTTCCGCAATTTCGCCATCGACGCCGAGGAGATCCGGGTGGCGGACCTCGCCCTCGGCAAGGCCGCCTTGGCCGACACAAACGGGAGGTGACCACGGTGACGCCCCTCAACGGCGCCCTCGGGCTGGTCGAGACGCTCGGCCTGGCCGCCGGCGTCGAGGCGGCCGACTCGATGGTCAAAGCGGCCAACGTCACGATCGTCGCCCGCCAGCAGGTCGGCGGCGGCCTCGTGGCCATCCTCGTCGAGGGCGACGTCGGCGCCGTCCAGGCCGCCGTCGACGCCGGCGTGGCGGCCGCTTCGCAGGTGGGCAAGGTCGTCTCTTCCCACGTCATCCCGCGACCCCACGACGACGTCGCCTCCGTGCTGAAGCGGAAGTTCGTGCGCTGAGCCTCTACG
>JAUZEX010000751.1 GCA_030838815.1 Actinomycetota bacterium | reverse complement strand
CCTTGTGCTTGCCCGACACGTAGGAGTGGCTCCCGGGGTCGTCCCCCACCAGGACGGTGGCCAGGCCGGGCACGACCCCGCGCTCCGCCAGCCGGGCACACCGTTCGGTGAGGTCGGCCTTGACCGCGGCCGAGCCGGCCTTGCCGTCGAGGATCAGTGCAGTCATCGGAGATCTCCCGTCATTGCCTTCGGGGGAGGCAGGTTGGGCTTCCTAATGCCGGAAGTGGCGCCGGCCCGTGAACACCATGGCCACGCCGGCCTCGTCGGCGGCGGCGATCACCTTGTCGTCACCGATGGAGCCGCCGGGCTGGACGATGGCCCCCGCCCCGGCGGCCACCGCCGTGTCGACCGCGTCGCGGAACGGGAAGAAGGCGTCGCTGGCGCAGACGCCGCCCCGGGCCCGCCCGTCGGCCTTCTTGGCCGCCATCTCCGACGAGTGCACCCGGCTCTGCTGGCCGGCGCCGATCCCGTACGCCACTCCGGCCTTGGCCAGGACGATGGCGTTGCTGCCGGTGGCGGCGCAGACCTTCATGGCGAAGGCGAGATCGGTCATCTGCTCGTCGGTGGGGGCGACCTTGGTCACCACCTTCCACGTCGACCGGTCCTCGTCGGGCGGATCGGTCTCCTGGACGAGGAAGCCGCCTCCGGCCCGCCGCAGGTCGAGGCCGCCCCCCGTCGGAGGAGGACACTCCAGGAGGCGGAGGTTCTTCTTGGCCGCCAGCGCCCCGAGCGCCGCCGGGGCGAAGGACGGCGCCAGGACCACCTCGGTGAACACCTCGCCGATAGCCGCCGCCGTCTCCTCGTCGAGCGGGCGGTTGAGGGCCACCACGCCGCCGAAGGCCGACAGCGAGTCACACTCGAAGGCTTTCCGGTAGGCGTCGGCCGGGCCGGTGCCGAGGGCCACGCCGCAGGGGTTGGCGTGCTTCACGATCACGCAGGCCGGGCCGTCGAAGCTGTTCACCAGCCGCCAGGCCGACTCCGAGTCGAGCAGGTTGATGAAGGACAGCTCCTTGCCGCCGTGCTGCACCATCCCGTCGAGCCAGCCGCCTTGCCCGGGGCCGCCCCCCGACCCCAGGGCGCCGAGTGTGTCGCGGTAGCGGGCACCGGCCTGGTGGGGGTTCTCGCCGTAGCGAAGGGAGGCGACCCTCTCCAGGGGCAGGATGAGGTGACGAGGCAGAGGGTCAGCGTCGAGCCACCGGACGATGGCGGCGTCGTACCCGGCCGTGTGGGCGAAGGCTTCCAGGGCCAGGTCGGCCCGGGTGGCGGCCGAGAGGCGCCCGCCGTCGGCCTGCAGCTCTCCGAGGACGGCGTCGTAGCGGGCCGGGTCGGTGACGACCCCGACCCAGGCGTGGTTCTTGGCCGCCGCCCGCACCATCGTCGGCCCGCCGATGTCGATGGTCTCGATCGACGGCCGCTCCAGGAACGGGTAGAGGTTCGCCACCACGAGGTCGATCGGCTCGATGCCCTGGGCGGCGAGGTCCGCCCGGTGGGAGGCCTGCCCACGGTCGGCCAGGATCCCGCCGTGGATCCGGGGGTGGAGCGTCTTCACCCGCCCCCCGAGCATCTCGGGCGCGCCGGTCACCGACTCCACCGGTGTGACGGGAATCCCGGCCTCGGCCAGGGCGCTGGAGGTGCCGCCCGAGGCCAGCAGGGTGACGCCGAGGTCGGCGAGACCACGGGCGAAGTCGAGGAGCCCGGTCTTGTCGTAGACCGAGATGAGTGCCCGCCGGATGGGGACGGGCCCGTCGGCGCTGCACCCGCCCGCGGCCTCCCCGATGGCCCCGGACGCGGCCACGAAGGCAGCGGACCCGTTGGCGCTGGCGCCGAGCGCGTCGGGGATGGCGCCGGAGCCGCCGGCCAGGAGGTCGGCCAGCACCTTCGGGTAGAGCCGGTGCTCGACGGCCTTGATCCGCTCGTGGAGGGAGTCCTGGTTGTCGCCGGGCAGGATCGCGACCGCCTCCTGGGCCAGGATCGGCCCGTCGTCGACTTCGATTGTGGCCAGGTGGATCGTGCAGCCGGAGACCTTCACGCCGGCGGCGAGGGCGTCGGCCACGGCGTGCGCCCCCCGGAACGCCGGCAGCAGGCTGGGGTGGGTGTTGACCACCCGTCCGGGGAAGGCGGCGAAGATTGGCTCGGCCAGCACGGTCATGAACCCGGCCATGGCCACGATGTCGATGCCGTGCCCGGTGAGCGCCTCGACGATGGCGGTGGTGAAGGAGACCCGGTCGGGCAGGTGCTCGGCCCGGTCGACGACGACGGTCGGGATGCCGACCGCCGTTGCCCGGTCGAGCGCGGCCACGCCGGGCCGGTCGGTGACGACCACCGCCACCGGCAGGCCGGCGTCGATGATCGCCTGCAGATTGGTCCCGCCCCCCGAGGCCAGCACTCCCAGCTTCACGCCCGTCCCCATCCCGCTCCTCCGCTCCGAAACAGCCTTCGCTCTCACGCTAGCTTCCGGCTCCGTGAGTGAGATCGAGCTTTCCGTCGACGGCCACGTCGCCGTCATCACGCTGGCCGCCTCCGACCGCCGCAACGCCCTCACGCCGCAGATGGCCGCCGATCTCGTCGACGCCTGCGAGGAGGTCGACCGCAACCGGGAGGTCGGCGCCGTGGTGGTGACCGGCGGACCGTACTTCTGCGCCGGAGCCCATCGCGACACCTTGGCCGGCGCCGGCGCCGACCCGCTCGGCGAGCCGGCCCACTCGAACCTCAGCGTCGTCTACCGCTC
>JAUZEX010000750.1 GCA_030838815.1 Actinomycetota bacterium | reverse complement strand
CCTTCCGCTGCCCGAAGGCGGTGACGTACGGGTGGTCGCTTGGCTCGGCCGGCGGGTTGTCCCGTAGCTCCTTGTCCTTCACGATGGCGTGGCAGACGTCGATCCGGAAGCCGGCCACCCCCCGGTCGAACCAGAACCGCAGGATCCGGTCGAACTCCTCCCGCACTTCCTCGCTCCACCAGTTGAGGTCGGGCTGGGTGGGCAGGAAGTTGTGGAGGTAGTGCTGGCGGCTGACGGGGTCGCGGGTCCAGGCCGGGCCGCCGAAGCTGGAGAGCCAGTTGTTGGGCGGCGATCCGTCGGGCTTGGGGTCGGCCCACACGTAGTAGTCGCGGCGGGGCGAGTCCTTCGAGCCCCGGGCCTCCCGGAACCACCGGTGCTTGGAGCTGGTGTGGTTGGGGACGAGGTCGAGCAGCACCTTGATCCCCCGGGCGCCGGCCTCGGCCACCAGCCGGTCGAACTCGTCGAGGTCGCCGAGGACGGGCTGCACGCCGGTGTAGTGGGCCACGTCATAGCCCCAGTCGCTGTCGGGCGACGGCATGATCGGCGTGATCCAGATGGCGTCGACGCCGAGCCAGGCCAGGTGGTCGAGGCGCTCGGTGATGCCGGCCAGGTCGCCGACGCCGTCGCCGTTGGAGTCCCGGTACGACCGGGGATAGATCTGGTAAATCACGCCGTCCCGCCACCACGTCACGGGCGCCGAGGTTACCCATCTGTGCACCATCCGCCCCGGGTTCCGCCCCGGCGGCCAAGCTGGGACGGGCCTCAAGCCGGGCGGGCATCGGGTCGATATCAGACGTGTGGGGAGGATCGGCGTGCTGCGGGACCGATGGTCGGCCTGGTCGCGGCCGCGCCGCGTCGTCATGGCGTCGGTCATCGTCCTGATCGGGATCGTGGCCGCGGCGGGGATCGCCGGCTCGAACCCGAAGCACCCGGGTCAGGTCGTGTGGCACGACCAGGTGGCCGATCCGACCACGACTTCGACCTCCACGAGTCCGGCCGGTCCGTCGCCGGACGGCACCCCTTCGTCGCCCGGGGCGACCACAACGGTTCCCGGCGCCGCCGGGGCGGACGGCACCCCGGTCCCCGGCCCGCCCGGCACCTCCGGCCCGACCGCCTCGTCGCGCCCGACGACGTCGTCCGGGCCATCGAGCGGCGCCACGGCCACTGGGCCGTCGAGCACGGTTCCCGCCGACCCCCTGGCGGGGCTGCGGATGGCGGCCGAAGGCCCCCGGACCGGTTACGACCGCAACCTCTTCGGCAACTGGATCGACGCCGACCACGACCGGTGCGACACCCGGGAGGAGGTCCTCCAGGCCCAGTCGACCACGCCGCCCCAGACCGACTACTCCGGCACGGCCTGCAAGGTGCTGGCCGGCGACTGGGTGAGCCTCTACGACGGCGCCGTCCTCACCGACCGGACCCAGGTCGAGATCGACCACGTCGTCGCCCTGGCCGAAGCCTGGGACTCCGGCGCCTCGGCCTGGGACGCAACCCGCCGTCACGACTTCGCCAACGACCTGACGCACCCGGAGCTGCTGGCCGTGTCGTCGTCGACCAACCACGCCAAGGGCGACCGCGACCCGGCCGAATGGTCGCCCCCGAAGGCCGGGGCCCAGTGCGCCTTCGCCTCCGACTGGGTGGTCGTGAAGGTCGCCTGGAACCTCTCCGCCGACCCGGGCGAAGCCGCCGCCCTCCGGCGGATGCTGGCCACCTGCCCCGGCGGCCGCCCGAACCCGACCCCGGCCCCGGCGTCCACGCCGACGGGCCAGTCGCCGACGTCGCCGACCACGGCCGGCCCCACGGTCACGACGGCCACGACCGTCCCGGCCGGGGCGTCGGGCCTCCTCGAAGTCGCCGGACTGGACTGCCCGGGGGAAGGCGTGACCGTCCGCAACGGCGGCTCGGCGGCGGCCGATCTGTCCGGCTGGTCGATCCACGACGACGGGGACAAGCACACCTTCGCCTTCCCAGTCGGCTACCGCCTCGCCCCAGGCGCCTCCGTGACCGTCCGCAGTGGCGGGCCGGCCCGTCCCGGCGAGCTGCAGTGGCTGAACTCGGCGGTGTGGAACAACGACGGCGACACGGCCACCCTGGTCGACGCCGGCGGCACCGCCCGATCGACCCGCAGCTGCTAGTTCCCCCGGGCTAGGCGGCTTCACCAGGCTCCCGTTACCTCCACCTAGTCCTGGGGGGCGTTCCGGCCGAGCCGCCCGTCCGCCGCGACCGGGCCGCTTCGCCGCATGGGGAATCCTTCCGGGACAAGGGTGTGCCGACACCTTTCGCCGGGCGCCGATGGCGACCGACAACTGGAACGGCGGCGCATGAGGCGCCGGTGATTCCAGGACGGGTGCATTGCGGCGCACGAGATCGGGGATGCTGGCGGTCACCGGCCTGCTGGCAGCCATCGCCGGCGGCGTGGGCCCCATCGTCCTCCCCGCCGCTACGCCGGCGGCCACGGCGTCGGCCGACCACCGCCAGGCCGAGATGGCTTCGCCTTCGCCGTTCCGGGGGCTCCTGTACGACGGCCTGAGCCTGG
>JAUZEX010000742.1 GCA_030838815.1 Actinomycetota bacterium | reverse complement strand
CTTGCGCAGCGAGCGGGTGATCCCGAAGGCACCGGCGAGGCTGATGGCCGCCAGAGCGGCGAACCAGGCCCCGTTCGTGCCACCGGTGCGGGGGAGGGTGCCGCTGCCGCCACCGATGGCGCCGGAGCCCGGCGTCTGGGACAGCGTGTCGCCGGCGACGGCCGAGGTGTAGTCGGCACCGGCTCCGATGGAGCCCACCTTGATGGTGGTCGGCTGGGTCAGGAGGGAGGTCAGGCCGAAGGCCTGGCCGAGGACGTTGGTGGCGAGGCCGGTGTCAGCCGGGACGACGCCGCCGAGGCTGCCGAGCAGGCCCGACAGGGGGTTGGCGGTCACCGTAGAGAGCAGGCCGCCGAGGTTGGCCGGCGGGTTGATGCTCACCCGGAGCAGGTCGAGGCCGGCGTTGGCCACGTTGTAGGCGCCTTCGGTCTTCGTCGAGGCGGTGCGCTCGAGGATGCCGATGTCGAGCAGGTTGCCAAGGCCGAGCGTGCTCGTGACCCCGTTGACCAGGCCGAGGACGCTGCCCTTGAGGGCGTTGATCTGGTCGACGGTGGCGTTCAGGTCGAGGACGCCGAGGCTCTTGCCGCCCACCTTGATGGCGCCGAAGTTGGCGTTGGTCGTGGCCGACGAGTGGGCCAGGGTGTCAGCGGCGTTGGCGATGGCCGAGAAGTTCACGCCGGTCAGCTGGATCAGCGGGGCGCCGGTCAGGGTGCCCAGCAGGTCACCGAGGACGCCCTGGCTCAGGGGCTTGAGGGGGGCGAGGGCGTTGGTCAGGATGCCCGACACGCTCGAGACGGTCGACGTGATGTTGCCGACCGAGCAGGCCGACAGCAGGCTGCCGATGCCGCCGACGGGCAGGTTCAGCGGCCCGAGAAGCCCGCCGAGGATGCCGCCGGTGTTGAGCAGCGAGTCCAGGCCGAGGAGGCCGGTGAGGCCGCTGGTGGCGCTGGTCAGGCCCGAGCAGTCGCTGACGCCGGCCAGGCTCGTGAGCGAGGTCACGAGGCCGGTGGCGGTGCCGAGCACGCCGCTGATGTCGCCGCCGGTCAGGTCGCCGAGGCCGAGGGCCCCGGTCGGGACCTTGAGGCCGAGCTGGTCGAGGATGCCGGTCAGGGACCCGAGCGGCAGGTCGGCGAGGTTCAGGCCGAGGCCGCCGAGGAGGCCGGACAGGCTGAGGACGTCGACGCTGTCGATCGTGACCTGGCCGGTGTCACCCTTGCTGGCCGAGGCGTTGGCGCTGGTGGACAGACCGGCGATGTTGACGCCCTTGATCCCGATCAGGCCCTGGAGAACGGACAGGTCCGGGATGCTGGTCCCCACCGCGGAGTCCACGGCGGAGCCGTTGTTGTGGGCCTCGATCTTGAGCGGGAGGATCGAACCGCTGGCCAGGAGGCCGGCGCCGACCGGGGTGCTGGTGCCCGCCACGGACACGGCGCTGCTCGGGAAGCTGACCGGGATCGAGGTCAGCTGGGCCGGGACGTTGCTCGTGCCCGGGGCGCTGGCCTTGATGGCCGGGTTCGGCAGGGCGAGGTTCAGCAGGCCGCTGGCGTCAACCGCCGACAGCGAGGCGAAGGCCTGCGGGCCCGAGAGCCCCAGGCGAGCGGCGTCGAGGGTCCCCTGCCCCGCGTCGGTCAGAACCTTGAGGTGCTGCACGTTGCCGAGGTCGACGGAGAGAAGCGTGATGCTGGAGGAGGCCGTACCGCGCCCCGAGACGGCCGCACTCGCCCCACCGGCGGCGAGCCCCGTCAGGGACAGTACGACCAGGCCCACCAGCCCGATCCGGATCCTTTTCACGAAAAAATGTCCTTTCATCGTTGAGACCGGCCCCAACAGCCGCGAGGGGGCACAAGCGAGAAGATCGGTGGACGGGGCCCCCCGGTGTATGGCCCGAAAGAACTATTTCGATGGTCAGGAAGAACTAGTCACCACGCCTTCGTACCAATTTGGCCCAGGTCGCTCCCGGGCGATGTGGCCGTAGGATGGGCCCATCGCTGACCACATCGCCCGCAACCGCCGCCAGTCGGCCGCTCTCCTCGGGGCTTTTGCCCTCGTGGTGCTGGCCGTCGGCGCGCTCCTGGCCATGCTGGCGGGCTTTGTCGTCCTCCTCGTGGCGGCGGTCGTCGCACTAGTCCTCGCGGTCGTCGCCTACCTCTACGCCGACCGGGTCGTGCTGAGCCTGAGCCATGCCCGGCCCGCCCTGGCCGACGAGGAGCCCCGCTACCACAACCTCGTGGAGGGGCTCTGCGTCTCGGCCGGGCTGCCCAAGCCGGAGCTGTACCTCATCGACGACGACGCCCCCAACAGCTTCGCCACCGGCCGCAGCCCGGCCCACGCCGCCATCGTCGTGACCACCGGCCTGCTCCAGAAGCTGTCCCGGATGGAGCTCGAGGGCGTGCTGGCCCACGAGCTGTCCCACATCCGCAGCAACGACACCCTCGTCACGAGTCTCGGCACGGCCCTCGTCGGGCTGCCCCTCCTGCCCGCCGGACCGCTGGCCGGCCGCCTGCTGGCCTCGCTGGTCGGACGGAGCCGGGAGCGCGACGCCGACATCGGCGGCGTCACGCTCACCCGCTACCCGCCGGGCCTGGCCGCCGCCCTGGAGAAGGTCCGCCGCAACGGGCCCTCCGCCGTCCCCGCCTCCCGGGCCACGGCCCACCTGTGGATCTCGTCGCCCCTCGACGCCGACGACGGCCCCACCCGCCTCGAGGCCCGGATCGCCGCCCTCCGCGACATGTAAACACTTGGGGGGCTCCGCCCCCCAAGAGCCCCCCGGAGGCGTGGCGGCGCCTTTGGCGCTCGTCCTTCTGTTCCGACGAAGCTGTTCCTCGCTTCGCTCGGGCTTCGTCGGTGCCGTAGCAGTTCGGGGGGTTCTCGGGCGGCGGAGCCCCCCGAGTGGCGTTAGGTTCTGACCCGTGGTCAGCGAGCCGAGCCCGGATCTGCCCCCGCGGCATGACGTGCCGGCCGCCGGCCGGAGCGGGTACGTGCTCCTCGGTGACCGCCAGGTGCACTACCTGGAGTGGGGCCACGCCCGGCTCCCGGCGGTCGTTTGCCTCCACGGCGGCGGGCAGACGGCCTACATGTTCGAGCAGCTGGGGGCGGCGCTGGCCGGCCGGTTCCACGTGCTGGCCTGGGACTTCGCCGACCACGGCGACTCCGACCCGTTCTTCGACGGCT
>JAUZEX010000740.1 GCA_030838815.1 Actinomycetota bacterium | reverse complement strand
GGGGATCGGCCGACAGCGCCCGGATCTTCTCGTTGAGCCGGACCTGGTCCTGTCGGGGGATGCTCCGCATCTGCCTGACCAGGTCCGGTTGCGCTTCGATCTGGTAGGTCGGGCGGTCGTCCACACCCCGAGTATCGGCCGAACCGGACCGGAAATCAAGCTCGAATTACGGTCCGTAAGTTGTGCCCGGAAGGTTCGTTCTACCTCGCCCCTCCGTACGTCGCCCCTTC
The DNA here is from genome assembly GCA_030838815.1 of Actinomycetota bacterium. GTDB lineage: Bacteria > Actinomycetota > Acidimicrobiia > IMCC26256 > BP-133 > BP-133. The sequence continues at coordinate 10,690 of JAUZEX010000740.1, read as the reverse complement.
GCGTCCGGAACGCTGTCGTGCCACAAACGTGCCCATAGCGAAATGGCACGAGCGGTCCATTCCGGGGGGGCGTCACAGCAAAGGATTTGAGCGGACGGCCCCGGCAGGACGGATTCAGGCCCGGGTTCCGCCGGCCTGACTCGCGGCTGCCCTCCGGTTGCTGCCCAGACCGACGCTCTGTACGGTTCGGCCCAAGGGGAGGGGACTGGGATGCGCAAGTGGATACGGGCGATCGTGGCGATGATCGCCGTCGTGGCGCCGACAGCCGGGGCGGTCTGGACCGACGCCCGGCCCTCTCAGGCGGCCGAGAACCGGGTGGAGATCGACGACCACGACAGCTATGCGGGGCGGTGGAAGTTTGTCCCCGACAACCTCACCGTGACGCGGGGTTCGACCGTCGTGTGGCCCAACACGAGCGGGCAGTACTACCACACCGTGAAGGCCGAAGACGGTTCGTTCGACTCGAAGTACATCAACCCTGGGGCCGAGTGGCGATGGACGTTCTCCGCCGCTGGTGACTTCCCCTACCACTGCGAGCCGCACCCGTGGATGAAGGGCGTCATCCACGTCAAGAAGTAGCAGTCAGGCGGCGGACACGATGACTTCTTCGCGGCTGGCCTGTCGTTGGGTCAGGAGGACGCCGGCCACGACCAGGAGGCCGCCGGCCCCGACCCGCCAGCCGATGGGCTCGTGGAGGACGACGGCGCCGGCCAGCACCCCGAAGACGGGGATGAGGAACAGCCAACTGGTCATGGCCGTGGCCGAGTAGCGCTCCAGGAGCCGGAACCAGAGCACGAAGTTGACGGCCGTGGCCGGGATCACGAGGAAGGCGAACCACGCCACCGAGGCCGCCGTCGGGTGGGGCAACCGGTGCTCGGACACGATTCCGAAGACGAGCAGCGGAAGGCCGCCGACCAGCATCTGTCCGCACGACAGGCGCAGCAGGTCGACCGATCCCATCCGCTTGAGGACGATGCTGGCCGACGCCCAGGCCAGCGCACCGCCGAGGAGCAGGCCGATCCCGCCCGGGGAGCCCAGGCCGCTGTGGACGGACACGGTGGCCACGCCGGCGAGGGCCAGGACGACGCCGGCCAGCGACGTCGGGCCGAGCGGCTCCCCGAGCATCGGCCAGGCCAGGAGGGCGACCATCACCGGGTTCGTGTTGAGCAGCAGCGCGGCGGCGCCGGCGGTCGTCCGCTGGACCCCGAGAAAACCGAGGCCGTACAGGGCGGTGGTCTGCAAGAGCGCGACGAGGAGCACCTCCCGCCCCCGCAACGGCCGCACCCGCCGTCCGGGGGGAGGGGGGAGCATCGCCCGGCGCCGGACCAGCGGCACCAGGAGGCCGCCGCCGAGCACGAAGCGGGCGCCGGCCAGCGTGACGGGCGGCCCGTGGGCGATGACTTCCTTGATCCCGACGAAGGCCACGCCCCACACGGCGGTGACGAGGACCGTGGTGGCGACGTCGCGGGGGTGCATCCCCTGGTCCTACCCACGGCCGGGGCCCGGACGCCAACCGACGCCGTTTGCCGCCTGGTGCGAGCCGGGTACGCGCGAGAGGAGAGACAAGAACCGATCGCGAGAACCGGAGACGGAACCATGGCCAACAAGACCGAGAGCACACTGCAGGGCAAGACCATCGCCTTCCTCGTGGCCAACGCGGGCGTCGAGCAGATCGAGCTGACCGAGCCGTGGCGGGCGGTGGAACAGGCCGGGGGCCGGCCGCAGCTGATCGCCCCCGACGCCAACAAGAAGGTCCAGGCCTTCAACCACCTCGACAAGGCCGACACCTTCGCCGTCGACACCGCTGTGGCCGAGGCCAAGGTGGCTGACTACGACGGTTTGATGCTGCCCGGTGGGGTGGCCAACCCGGACGAGCTCCGCACCATCCCGGAGGCGGTCCAGTTCGTGAAGGGGTTCATCGACGCCCGGAAGCCCGTCGCGGTCATCTGCCACGGCCCCTGGACCCTCGTCGAGGCCGACGTCGTCAAGGGCCGGACGATCACGTCGTGGCCCAGCCTCCGCACGGACATCCGCAACGCCGGCGGGAACTGGGTCGACGAAGAGGTGCACGTCGACCAGGGCCTCGTGTCGAGCCGCAAGCCCGACGACCTCCCGGCGTTCTGCGAAAAGATGATCGAGGAGTTCGCTGAGGGGGCGCACCGCCGCTGACCCGGGCGGACCGCCGCTCTGTCACCATGAGGCGAGCGCCGAACCCGAATCCGGCCGATAGGGTCCGAGGGGGCGGTCGGTGAGGGTGAGGTGCGAGAAAGGTGACGGCGGACGCGGCGGAGGTGGCGGAGGCGAACCTCGCCTTCTACGGCGCCTTCGAGGCCCGCGACCTCGCCGCCATGGGTGACGTGTGGGAGCGGAGCAACCGGGTGGCGGTGACGCATCCGGGCTGGCCGACGCTGCGCGGCTTCGAGAAGGTGCTGAGCTCGTGGCGGGCCATCTTCGCCAACACCCCCTACATCCAGTTTTTCCTCACCGACGAGAACGTGACCGTCGACGGCGACGTCGCCTGGGTCACGCTGTACGAGAACATCCTCCAGGAGGTTCCCGGTTCGGGCGACGAAGGCCAATCGGCCGAGCTGGGGGACTCCCGCGTCGCGGCGACCAACGTCTTCTGTCGCACGGCGGGCCGCTGGCGCATGGTCGTCCACCACGGCTCCCCCGTGGCCCGGGGGTTCCAGCCGGACTGAACGGCGTCAGCCGGCCGCGGCCCGGAACTGGGTCTCGAACAGCTCGGAGTAGAGGCCGCCGGCCCGGAGGAGGTCGCCGTGGCGGCCACGCTCGACGATTCGGCCGCCGTCGAGCACGAGAATCTGGTCGGCGGCGGCGATGGTCGACAGCCGGTGGGCGATGACGACGGCCGTCCGCCCTGCCAGCGCCACGCCGAGCGCCTGCTGGATCAGGGCCTCGTTCTCGGAGTCGAGATGGGAGGTGGCCTCGTCGAGGACGACGATCGCCGGGGCCTTCAGCAAGAGGCGAGCGATGGAGAGCCTCTGCTTCTCGCCCCCGGAGAGCCGGTAGCCCCGCTCGCCGACGACGGTGTCGTAGCCGTCGGGGAGGGCGGCGATGACGTCGTGGATCCGGGCCGCCCGGCAGGCGGCCACGATGTCCTCACCGGTGGCCTCGGGCCGGGCGTAGCGCAGGTTGGCGCCTACCGTGTCGTGGAACAGGTGCGGGTCCTGGCTGACCACGCCGACGGCACCGGTCAGGCTCTCCAGGGTGAGGTCGCGCACGTCGCGGCCGTCGATCCTGACCACCCCGGACGTGACGTCGTAGAGGCGGGGGATGAGCGACGACAGGGTTGTCTTCCCGGCACCGGACGGGCCGACGAGCGCCACCATCGTGCCCGGTTCGGCCGAGAACGACACGCCCCGCAGGATGGGCTCGGACGGTTCGTCGCGCCGCTCCCGGGTCCCCTCGCCCTCCAGCGACTCGATCGACACCGTGGCCGGTGACGGGTAGCGGAACCACACGTCCTCCACGGCGAGGCGACCTTCGACAGGGGCGGCGAGCGGCGAGGCGCCGGGCAGGTCGTCGACCGCCGGCACCGCGTCGAGCACCTCGAAGACCCGCTCGAAGCTCACCAGGGCGGTGAGCAGGTCGACCCGGGCGCTGGCCAGGTCGGTGAGGGGCGAGTACAGGCGGGACACGTAGGCGGCGAGGGCGGTGAGGGTGCCGACCTGCAACGACCCGTTGATGAGCCCGCGCCCGCCGATCCAGTAGACGGCGGCGGTCCCGACGGCGCCGACGAGGGCCAGGCTCCCGTAATACAGCCGGCTCTGGACGGCCAGACGGATGCCCGACTCCCGCACCGCCGCCGCCCGCTGCGAGAACTCCTCGGCCTCGGACCGGGGCCGGCCGAAGAGCTTGACCAGGAGGGCACCGGCCACGTTGAGCCGCTCGGCCATGGTCGACGACATGTCGGCGTTGGAGGACATCCGCTGCCGGGACAGCGTCGCCAGCCGCTTGGCCATGCGGCGGTCGAGGATCACGAAGCCGGGCACGACGAGCAGGGCGAGGAGCGTCACCTTCCAGCTGAGGAGCAGCATGGCGGTGAGGGTCGTGACCAGCGTGAAGAGGTCGGAGGTGACCGTGGACAGGGTGCCGACGGCCTGCTGGGCCCCGAGGACGTCGTTGGACAGGCGGGACAGCAGCGACCCGGTCTGGGTGTAGGTGAAGAAGGCCACCGGCATGCGTTGCACATGACGGAACAGCGCCACCCGCAGGTCGTAGATCAGCCCCTCCCCGATGCGGGAACCGAGCCACCGGTTGAGCAGCCCGAGGGCCGTCATGGTCAGGGCGATCCCCACGGCGGCGGCGACGAGCAGGTTGACGCCGCCGGTGGAAAGCCGGTGGGCCACGGCCCGGTCGACGAGCGCTTTCAGGACCAGGGGCGGGAGGATCCCGATGACGGCGGTGCCGGCCAGGCCGGCCAACTGGAGGGCCAGGAGCCCGCGATAGGGCCCGGCGAAGGTCCAGGCCCGGCGGAGCGTGGCCCGGTCGATGCCGCGTTCGAGCTCCGACGGGTCAAGATGCGGAGCGGAGCGCCAGCGGGCCATAGCAGTTGGTCAACGCTTCGCCGCAGAGCTCCATTCCCCTGCGCCCCGGCCCAGGGAGGACAAAGCGGGCTTACTTAGCTGTCGGCGGTGACCAGGCGGCCGGACCGACTGGCCACCGGGCGGACGCCCGGCACCGCCGGTGCGTCGACGACGGCCCGCACCGTCCCCTCGTGCTCCTCGTAGCGGGTGACATTGAGGACGGCGGAGTAGACCACCAGCCGCCCGAACAGCAGCAGCCAGGCCAGGAGGGCGAAGATGATGCCGAGCGAGCCGTAGAGCTGGGACGACGAGGCGACGGCCTTGGGCACGTAGTAGGCGCCGACGGCCTTGAGAATCTCGAGCCCGACGGCGCCGAAGAGGGCGCCGGGGATGAGACGCCGCCAGGCCACGGTGCGGTTGGGGAGCACCCGCGATGTCCACAGCCACAGCCCGAAGCTCACGGCGAAGGCGATGAGGACGCCGATCGGGGCCAGGAATCCCGGCAGCCAGCGGAGGGCGGTGGTGGCGGCGGCCCCGCCGACGAACAGAACGGCCGCACCGCCCAGCCAGAACAGCCCGAAGAGCTTGTCCTTGATGCCCCGCTCGTTGACCTGCCACACGCCGTTGTAGGCGTGCTGGAGCGCCCCGACCAGGCCGAGGCCGGACCACAGCAGGCCCAGGAACCCGACGATCGATGCCGCCTTGCGGCTCCTTTCGGCCGCGGCGACGGCGTCCGTCATCATCTTGGCGCTCTCGCCTTTCAAGCCGAGGTTCGAGACCATCCGCCCGGCCAGGTCGGTGTGGGATCCGGCGGCGACGAACCCGAGGACGGCCAGGGCCACGAGGACCAGCGGGAAGATCGAGAGGAAGGCCTGGAGGGTGAAGGCGGCGGCCAGTTGGTCGCCGCCGACCTCGCCGTAGCGCCGCTGCATGGCGGCCACGGGCTTGAGGAACGGCAGTCGGGTGGCGATCCGATCCAGGAGCGTCGGCGGCTCCGGCGGGGAGATCGGTCGGGGCGGGGCCGGCCGGCCATCGCCCTTCCCGTTCGGGCCGTTCCCCGTGGCGTGGTGGTCCTGGTGGTCCGTCAGCGAGTGGATGGCCGCCGTCGTGACGATCGCCGTCGAGGCCACCGGGACGAGCACCGCCTCGACGACACCCCGCTTCTGCTTGGACCGCTTCGCCTTCTTGGCCCCCACGCCCGTCCTCCGCCTGTCGTCGTAGCGGGGACATACCCAGCTGGTGTGTCATCCTCACGCCGTGACCGTCTACCTGGTCGGGGGCGGCCCCGGAGACCCCGGCCTGATCACCGTCCGGGGCGCCGAGGTGCTCGCCCGGGCCGACGTCGTCGTCTACGACCGGTTGTCGGTGACGAGCCTGCTCGACCTCGCGCCGGCCCGCGCCGAGCGCATCAGCGTCGGCAAGGCCCCGGGCCGGGCCAGCCGCCCGCAGGCGGAGATCAACGCCCTCCTCGTCGAGCGGGGCAGGGCCGGGCAGGAGGTCGTGCGACTGAAGGGTGGTGACCCGTTCGTCTTCGCCCGGGGCGGCGAAGAAGTCGCCGCCCTCCGGGTGGCGGGCGTGCCGTTCGAGATCGTCCCCGGCATCACCTCGGCGGTGGCCGTCCCGGCCTACGCCGGTGTGCCGGTCACCCACCGGGGACTGGCGTCGTCGTTCACGATCGTGACCGGGCAGGAAGGGGAGGCCGGGCTCCCGGTCGACTGGGAGGCTGTGGCCCGCCTGGGAGGCACCATCGCCGTCCTCATGGGGGTGGCCAAGCGGGAGGAGATCGCCCGGCGCCTCATGGCCGGTGGCCTCCCGGCCGACACGCCGGTGGCCGCCGTCACCTGGGGGACCCGCCCCGAGCAGCGCACCGTCCGGACCACGTTGGGCCGCCTCGGCGGCGAGCCGATCGAGTCGCCGGCCGTGATGCTGGTCGGGGCCGTGGCGACCCTCGACCTGCCGTGGTACGAGGCCCGGCCACTCTTCGGGCGGCGCGTCATCGTCACCCGGGCCCGGGAACAGGCCTCGGGGCTCGTCGAACGGCTCCAGGAGCTGGGGGCGGCCACGGTGGAGCTACCGGTGATCGAGATCGGCGAACCGGACGACGGCGGCGCCGCCCTCCGGGAGGCGGCCGCAAGGGTGGGGAAGTACGACTGGGTCGTGTTCACGTCGGCCAACGCCGTCGTCCGCTTCTTCGCCGCCCTGGGGGCGGTCGGCTCCGACACCCGGGCGTTGGGGGGCCGCCGGGTGGCGGCCATCGGGCCCGGTACGGCCGACGCCCTGGCCGGCGCCGGGGTGCGGGCCGACCTCGTCCCCGAGCGGTTCGTGGCCGAGTCGCTGCTCGAGGCCTTCCCGCCCGGGCCGGGCCGGGTCCTCCTGCCCCGGGCGGCCGTCGCCCGGGACGCCCTGCCGGCCGGGCTGGCGGAGCGGGGCTTCACCGTCGACGTGGTCGAGGCCTACCGGACGATCGTCGGCCGCCCGTCCTCCGAGGCCCTGGGCGCGGCGGCCACCGCCTCCGCCGTGACCTTCACGTCGTCGTCGACGGTCACCAACTATCTGGCCGTGGCCGGCGACCTGCCCGTCCCGCCGGTGGTGGCCTGCATCGGCCCGATCACGGCCGACACCGCCCGGGCCGCCGGCCTGAGCGTCGACGTCGTCGCCGCCGAACACACCATCGACGGGCTCGTGACCGCCCTCGTCCGGACCCTCGGGCGGGGCGGGTCTACGCCGGCTTAACGGTCGCGGTGGGCGACGAAGACGGCCAGCTCCGTCAGGGCGGCGTGGGCGTCGGCGGTGAGCGGGGCCTTGTCGAGGGCGGCGACGGCCTCGGCGGCCAGCTGGTCGACGAGGTGCTCGGTCTCCTCCCGGGCGCCCGTCTCGACCAGCAGGGTCTGGATGGCCGCCACTTCGGCGTCGCCGAGGTCGGGGGAGCCGACGCGGTCGAGGAGCGACCGCCCGGCCGCGCCGGCCCGGGCGGTGGCGATCGCCAGCAGGGGCGTGGGCTTGCCCTCCCGGAGGTCCTCGCCGACGGGCTTGCCGGTCACCGCCGGGTCGCCGAAGGTGCCCAGGATGTCGTCGCGCATCTGGAACGCCTCGCCGAGGGGCAGGCCGTACGCCGACAGCGGCTCGGCCAGCTCGTCGAGCCGGCCGGCGAGGGCCGCCCCGAGGTGGAGCGGCCGCTCGACCGTGTACTTCCCCGACTTGTAGCAGGCGATCCGGCGCGCCATCGGCTGGTCCCGCCGGGCTTCGGCGGTGCCGATGAGATCGAGGGCCTGGCCGATGTTGAGCTCGACCCGGAGCTCGTTGAAGACTCCCGTCGCGGCCGGCGGCGCACCGAACATCAGCAGGTCGGCGTAGACGAAGGCCAGGTCGCCGACCAGGATGGCCACGCCCTCGCCGAAGCGGCGGGCTTCACCCCGCCAGCCGGCGGCGCCGTGACGGGCGGCGAAGTCGACGTGGACGGTCGTGCGGCCCCGGCGCAGCCGCGACCCGTCCATCACATCGTCGTGGAGGAGGGCGAAGGCGTGGAGCAGCTCGAGGGCGGCGCCGGCATCGACCACCGGCCGACCGGCCGGGTCGCCCCCGGCGCCGACGAACGCCCAGTGGCAGAAGGCGGGCCGGAGCCGCTTCCCGCCGTCGAGGATGAACCGGCGCAGCGCCTCCAGCGGAGGCAGGAGGGCGGGGTCGACGAGGCCCCACCGGGCGGCCTCGGCCTCGAGGAGCGCATCGATACGGGCCTCCACGGCCGGGGCCACCGCCGACAGGCTGGGCGGGACGCCGGCGCGCAACCTCACGCCGGGCCGCAGTAATTGCCGGCCTGGATGTTCCGGACCTTCGAGGCGTCGGTCTGGCCGTCGACCTGGCCGAGCATGTTGATCCCCTTCGGGAGGAGCGTGATCGTGAAGCCGTACCCCTGCTCGCCCCGCTGCACGGCCACGTCGGCGCCGTAGGCGGCCTTGAGGGCGGCGACGGTCGAGCCGACGGTGATGCCCTTCTCCGTCTTGAACGGCAAAGCGTTGGGCCCCGCCGGCCCCAGGAACCAGCCGGCGAAGCCCGGCCGACCCGCCCCTGAGCTCGACACGACCTCGTTGACGAGGGCCTGGAAGTTGGCCCAGGTGAGCCGGCGGGTCGCACCGCAGGCCTGGCCGGCCGGCAGGGGCGTGTTCTTCTCCGGCTGCCCGAGGGCCTGCATCAGCAGCTTGATCGTGCTGGCGGAATTCGTCCCGAAGGGAAGGCCGGCTCCGAGCCCGTCGGGGGCGAGGACGATCGACTCCTTGGTCATCGGCACGGTCGTCGTCGTCGACTCGGTCGGGGCCGTGGTCGGCGCCAACGTGGTCGTGGTGGTCGCGTCCTTCTTGCCTTTGGAACAGCCGGCAGCGGTGAGCACCACGACGGACAGCACGACGAGGGCGGCCCGGCGCAGGGGGATGGCGGTCATGGTCGCGCACAGTAGCCAGTGGGCGGCGGTGGCGTCGGTCAACGGGCCGGGGGCACCGGTAGCCTGCGGCCAGGATGGTCCGTTTCCTCAGCCCGGAGTGGATTGCCGCCCTCGACGCCGCGGCCGGGGAGGCGGCGGTGCCGGGCGGCGTCCGGCTGACGATCCAGCAGATCGTGACCGACGACGACGGCGGCGGCGGCGACGTCCGCTACCACCTGGTGGTCGACGGGGGCCGCCTCCGGATCAATCCCGGGGAAGCGGAGCGGGCCGACCTCACCCTGGTCCAGACCCGGGAAGTGGCGGCCGCCCTCAGCCGGGGCGAGCTCAACGCCCAGCAGGCCCTCGAGGCCGGCCGCCTGAAGCTGCGGGGCGACATCGGGCACCTGGCCCGGGAGGGCAAGGCGCTCACGGCCCTGGCCGACGTCTTCGCCGCCGTGCGGGTGGCCACGACGTACTGAGAGGTCCTACTGAGAGGTCGTAGGAGAGGTGTCCTGGCAAAGGGGCGCCCCCCGGCCCTGGGTGAGGGGCCGGGGGGCTGGGAGGGCCGCTGGGGGGAACGGGCTTCCAACCTGAACAACGGTGCAAGCGGGCATGAATGACGCGCTTGGGACGAATATTTCGGCGGGATTTTGACTTCGGGGGGTCCTTGGGGGGCGGAGCCCCCCAAGTGCGGCATGATGGGGCCCTTTCGCCGACCGACCGACGGACTGACCTCCGGGGGGTGGTGCCAGTGCGGGTATCCATGACCGTGAACGGCTCGACGCAGGACAACGACGTCGAGCCCCGGTTGCTACTCGTGTTCTACCTGCGGGAGGTGCTGGGCCTGACCGGCACCAAGGTCGGCTGTGACACGACCTCCTGCGGGGCCTGCACCGTGCTCCTCGACGGCGAGTCGGTGAAGAGCTGCACGATGTTCGCCGTGCAGGCCGACGGGGCCGACATCACCACCATCGAGGGGCTGGCCACGGACGGCGAGTTCCACAAGGTCCAGCAGGCCTTCCACGACAACCACGGCCTCCAGTGCGGCTATTGCACGGCCGGGATGGTCATGGCGGTGGTGTCGCTGCTCGAGGAGCAGCCGAACCCGTCCGAGGCCGACGTGCGGGAGGGCCTCGAGGGGAACCTGTGCCGCTGCACCGGCTACCACAACATCGTCAAGGCGGTGCTCGCCGCCGCCGGAACCGGGGGTGGCGCCTCATGACCGCCGTCATGGGCACCCGCTACGCCCGCCGGGAGGACGCCCCGATCCTGTCCGGCGAGGCGCGCTACGTCGACGACCTAGTCGTGCCCGGCGCGCTGCACCTCGCGCTCGTCCGCAGCCCCCACGCCCACGCCCGGGTGAACTCGGTCGACTCGGCGGCGGCCGCCGCCATGCCCGGCGTCGTAGCTGTCTTCACCGGCGCCGACCTCGCCGGCGACTGGGCGGGGCCGATGCCCTGTGCCTGGCCGGTGGTCGAGGACATGAAGAGCCCGGCCCACTTCCCGATCACGCCTGACAAGGCCCGCTACGTGGGCGATGCCGTCGCCGTGGTGGTGGCGTCCTCGGCCACTGCGGCCAAGGACGCGGCCGGCGCCGTCATTGTCGACTACGAGGTGCTGCCGGCCGTCGTCGACCTGGAGGACTCGCTGTCCGACCGGGTCGTCATCAACGAGGACCTCGGCACCAACCTGGCCTACACCTGGGAGCTCAAGCCCGACGAGGCCAAGG
>JAUZEX010000734.1 GCA_030838815.1 Actinomycetota bacterium | reverse complement strand
CCGACGACGACACGGTCACCCTCGACGGCTGGCTCCCCTCGCCCGACGGCACATTGCTGGCCTACCTGCTGTCCGACGCCGGCGACGAGGAGTCGTCGCTGCGGGTCATGGCCGTCGACACCGGCGACGCCGTCGACGGGCCCATCGACCGCTGCCGTTACAGCTCACTGGCTTGGACAGCAGACGGGGAAGGCCTCTACTACGTCCGCCGTCTCCCGCCCGGCGCCGTGCCGGCCGGCGAGGAGTCGTTCCACCGCCGGGTCCGGTTCCACCGCCTCGGCGCCGACCCGGAAACCGACGACCTCGTCTTCGGCGACGGGCGCGACCCGACCGCCTATTACTCGGTCGACGTGTCGGTGGACGGCCGGTGGCTCCTGCTGGCCGAGCATCTCGGGACGGCGCCCCGCAACGACGTCTGGATCGCCGACCTCGCCGGCCCCGCCGGCCACCAGCGTCTGGTTCCCGTCGCCGAGGGCCTCGACGCCGCCACCTACCCCCACGTCGGCCCCGACGGCCGGCTCTACCTCCACACCGACCTCGGCGGCCCCCGCTACCGGCTGGCCGTCACCGACCCGGAGCGGCCCGAGCCGGAGCACTGGGTCGACCTGCTGGGGGAGAGCGACGCCGTCCTGGCCGACTGGGCCCTGACCGACGACGCCGTCGTCGCCGTCCGGGCCCTCCACGGCGTCAGCCGGGTCACCGTCCACGACCTGCGGACGGGCGTTGCCGCCGGCGAGATCCCCCTGCCCGGACTCGGCGTGGCATCGGTGAGCAGCCGGCCCGAAGGCGGCGGCGAAGTGTGGATCGGCTACGCGGATTTCACGACGCCTCCCCAGGTGTCCCAGCACCGGGTGACGGGGACATCCGGCGTTCATTCCGGGCCCCGGTCCATCCGAAACGAACGCCGCGTCGCCGACCCGATCCTGTGGGCGGCGGCGCCGGGGTCGCCCGACCTGCCGCCGATCGCCACCGAACAGGTCACCTACCGCTCGGCGGACGGGACGGAGGTCCGGATGTTCGTCATCCACCGGGCCGAGGTCGACCGGTCGAACGGCCCCCACCCCACCGTCCTCTACGGCTACGGCGGGTTCCAGGTCTCGCAGGTGCCGGCCTACTCGGCCACGGTGGCGGCCTGGGTCGAGCGGGGCGGCGTCTGGGTGGTGGCCTCGATCCGGGGCGGCTCGGAGGAGGGCGAGGCCTGGCACCGGGACGGGATGCGGGAACACAAGCAGCACTGCTTCGACGACTTCATCGCCGCCGGTGAGGCCCTCGTCGCCGCCGGCTGGACGGTGCCCGACGGGCTGGGGATCTACGGCGGCAGCAACGGCGGCCTCCTCGTCGGCGCCACCCTCACCCAGCGGCCCGACCTGATGGGCGCCGTCGTCTGTTCCGCACCACTGCTGGACATGGTGCGCTACGAGCGCTTCGGGCTCGGCCGCACCTGGAACGACGAGTACGGCACAGCCGACGACCCGGACGAGCTGGGCTGGCTCCTGTCCTACTCGCCCTACCACCGGGTGGCGGCCGGCACGCCGTATCCGGCCGTCCTCTTCACCGTGTTCGACAACGACACCCGGGTCGACCCGCTCCACGCCCGGAAGCTGTGCGCCGCCCTGCAATGGGCCACCAGCCGGCCTCCGGCCCCGATACCGGGCGGTGGGGCCCCGATCCTGCTCCGCCGGGAGGAGAACGTCGGTCACGGCGCCCGCTCCGTGAGCCGCACGGTCGAGCTCGGAGCCGACATCCTGAGCTTCTACAACCGGACAATAGGTCCCCTGGGGCCCGGGGTACCCCCGGAAACGACAACGCGCTCTGAAGGACCGAAGGACCCGGTAGTTTCATAGGATGCTGAAGTTCCTCCTGCGGAGGTTCGCCAACTACCTCGTCCTGGTGGCGTTGGCGACCTGCCTCGGGTACTTCCTGGCTGCCACCAGCCTCAACCCGCGGTCCAATTACGAGGGGCGGAACCCCCGCCCGTCCCAGGCGTCGATCGAGGCCAAGCTCAACGAACTGAACCTCAACAACCACACCCCCATCGTGAAGCGGTTCACCAAGTGGGCCGGGAACTTCGTCCACGGCGACATGGGCAAGACGTTCCAGGAGCGCCCGGTGTGGGACGAGATGAAGCGGCGGATGGGCGTCAGCCTCCGGCTCCTCTTCATCGGCTCGGTGCTCGGCGCCGCCCTCGGGGTGGGCCTCGGCGTGATCGGGGCGGTGAAGCAGTACTCCCTCACGGACCACCTCTCCACCGCCTGGGCGTTCGTGCTCCTGTCCACCCCGGTCTTCGTGCTGGCCCTGATGCTCAAGCTCGGCGCCGCCCGCTACTGGAACCCCCACATGCCCCCTGCCACCCGCCTCTACTACGTCGGGGAGTACACCCCCAAGCTGGGCGGGAGCACCTGGCTCCAGATCCGGGACCGGCTGGCCCACCTCGTCCTCCCGACGCTGGGCATCGTGCTGGGCCAGGTCGCCTTCTACAGCCGCTATCAGCGGAACTCCTTCCTCGACGTGATGGGCAGCGACTTCCTCCGCACGGCCCAGGCCAAGGGCCTCCGGCGGCGGACGGCCCTCATCAAGCACGGCCTGCGCACCGCCCTCATCCCGATGGCCACCTTCTTCGCCTACAGCTTCGGGCTGCTGCTGACGGGCGCCACCTTCACCGAGAAGATCTTCGGCTGGCACGGCATGGGCGAGTGGTTCATCGACTCCATCAGCAACAACGACGTCAACGTGGTGGCGGCGGTGATCGTCTTCTCGGCGGTGCTGATCCTCATCGCCGGCCTGATCGCCGACCTCCTCTACGCCGCCCTCGACCCCCGCGTCCGGATCCGGTAGCCCATGACGGTCGTCAATCAATCCGACGTCCAGACCCCGGAACTCGACACGGGCGAGGTCATCAGCCGGGGCCGGCTCGTCTGGCGCCGGTTCCTGCGCCGCCGGTCGGCGGTGGGCGGCATCGTCATCCTCGTCGTGCTCTTCCTCATGGCCTTCGTCGGCCCGCACCTCATCAAGTGGGGCTACCTCGACCAGGACCTCGACCACGCCCTCCAGGGCCCCACGCTGAGCCACCTCTTCGGCACCACCCAGCTCGGCCAGGACGTCTTCGCCCGCACCATGAAGGGGCTCCAGAAGTCGCTCGTCATCGGCCTGCTGACGGCGTTCTTCTCCACCGGCATCGCGGCCGTCGTCGGCGCCTGCGCCGGGTACTTCCGGGGCTGGGTCGACCGGGTCCTGATGTGGTTTGTCGACCTCCTCCTCGTCCTCCCGTCGTTCCTCATCATCGCCATGCTCTCGCCCCGCTTCAAAGGCAAGACGTGGCTCCTCTTCGTGGTTCTCCTGGCCGCCTTCTCGTGGATGATCACGGCCCGGATCGTCCGGGGCCTGACGCTCTCGCTGCGGGAGCGGGAGTTCATCCAGGCGGCCAAGTTCATGGGTGTGCCGTCGCACACGATCATCTTCCGGCACCTGCTGCCCAATATGTCGTCGTTCCTCATCATCGACGCCACGCTCAACGTCGGCGGCGCCATCCTGGCCGAGAGCGGGCTGTCGTACTTCGGCTTCGGCGTCCAACCGCCCGACGTGTCGCTCGGCACGCTCATCGCCGACGGGACGCCGTCCGCCGTCACCTACCCCTGGCTCTTCCTCTTCGCCGCCGCCCTCCTCATCATCGGGGTCCTGGCGGTCAACGTCATGGGCGACGGCCTGCGGGACGCCCTCGACCCCAACTCGTCGGCCGTCAAGGCCCGCACCCGAACCAAGTGATGCCCGGCACGGTGGTGGCAGGGGAATGACGCTGGACCTCCCGGCCGAGACGCCGACCGGCCGCGTCGTCCCGGCCACGCCCGGGGTGGTGCTCGAGGTCCGCGACCTGACCGTCTCCTTCCCGAGTGAGAGCGGCACCGTGACCGCGGTGCGGGGCGTGAGCTACGCCCTGGCGCCCGGCGAGGTGCTCGGCATCGTCGGCGAGTCCGGTTCGGGGAAGTCCGTGTCGTCCCTGGCCGTCATGGGTCTCCTCCCCTCCAGCGCCCGGATCACCGGTTCCATCCGGTTCCAGGGCAAGGAGCTGCTCGGCCTCCACGACCGGGAGTTCTCCGAGCTGCGGGGCGAGGGCATGTCGATGGTCTTCCAGGACCCGCTGTCGGCCCTCACCCCCGTCTACACCGTGGGCGATCAGATCGCCGAGGCGGTGCGCATCCACCGCGACGTCGGGAAGGACGAGGCGAAGAGGCGGGCCGTCGAGCTCCTCGAGCTGGTCGGGATCCCCAACGCCAAGGAGCGGTCCCGGGCCTTCCCCCACGAGTTCTCGGGCGGGATGCGCCAGCGGGTCATGATCGCCATGGCCATCGCCAACGATCCCGACGTCATCATCGCCGACGAGCCGACCACCGCCCTCGACGTCACCGTCCAGGCCCAGATCCTCGAGGTGCTCGGGACGGCCCAGGAGGCCACCGGCGCCGCCATCGTGATGATCACCCACGACCTCGGCGTGATCGCCGGCTTCGCCGACCGGGTGATGGTCATGTACGCCGGACGGCCGGTGGAGACCGGCACCGTCGACGACATCTTCTACCGGCCCCGGATGCCCTACACGCTGGGCCTGCTCGGCTCCCTCCCCCGCCTCGACCGGGCCGAGCGCCAGCCGCTCACCCCGGTCGACGGGAACCCGCCGTCGCTGGTCGACCTGCCCCCCGGCTGCCCCTTCGCTCCCCGCTGCCCGATGCGGCTGTCGGTCTGCCTCGAGCTCGAGCCCGAACTCGACCAGACCAAACATCCCGGCCACCGGGCCGCCTGCCACCGCCACCCCGAGATCGAGGCGCAGGGACTCACCGCCACCGATGTGTTCCCGGCCCAGCTGGCCGGCGAGCCGCCGGTGGCCCGCCGGCCCCGGGAGACCCGGACCGCCGTCCTCGACGTCGACGGCCTCGTCCGCCGCTTCCCGCTCACCCGGGGGGCGGTGTTCCGCCGGACGGTCGGCACGGTCCACGCCGTGGACGGGATCACGTTCGACATCCGGGAGGGCGAGACGCTGGCGCTGGTCGGCGAGTCGGGTTGCGGCAAGACGACCACCATCAACGAGATCCTGTCGCTGGCCCAGCCCCAGGAAGGCCGCGTCGCCGTGCTGGGCCGGGAGACGAACGGCCTCGACCGGGCGGGCCGGCGCGACATCCGCCGCGACCTGTCGGTGGTCTTCCAGGACCCGATGGCCTCCCTCGACCCCCGCCTGCCCGTGGCCGACATCCTGGCCGAGGGTCTCAAGACCTACGGCGTCCCCCGGGAGAAGCGGGCCGCCCGGGTCCGGGAGCTGCTGCGGCTCGTCGGGCTCGGCCCGGAGCACGCCAGCCGTTACCCGGCCGAGTTCTCCGGCGGCCAGCGGCAACGGATCTGCATCGCCCGGGCGCTGGCCCTCGAACCGAAGCTCGTCGTCCTCGACGAGCCCGTCTCGGCCCTCGACGTGTCGATCCGGGCCGGGGTCATCAACCTGCTCGAGCAGTTGCGGGAGAAGCTCAGCCTCTCCTATCTCTTCGTGGCCCACGACCTGTCGGTCGTTCGCCACATCGCCAACCGGGTGGCGGTCATGTACCTCGGGCGGATCGTCGAGATCGGCAACGTCGACAAGGTGTTCGAGCGGCCGGCCCATCCCTACACCCAGGCGCTGCTGTCGGCCATCCCGCTCCCCGACCCCCACAAGGAGCGGGAACGGCGCCGGATCGTCCTCGAGGGCGACCTGCCGAGCCCGGCCGACCCGCCGTCGGGCTGCCGGTTCCGGACCCGGTGCCCGCTGTTCGCCACGCTGACACCCGACCAGGCGCAGCGCTGCATCGACGAGGAGCCGGCCGTGGTCAGCCAGGGCCCCGACCACGGCGCGGCCTGCCACTACGCCCAGGTCAAAACGGTTCTGTAGCCCGCCTCAGGAGGAACGAATGCGTCGTCGGAGCAGGTTGGTGGCCTTGGCGGCCGCCGTCGGCCTCATCTTCACCGCCTGCGGGAGCGGCGGGGGGAGCACGAAGGAGAACGGCGCCAGCGCCGGCAGCGGGAAGGGCGGCCCGTCGTCCACCGCCTACGACATCAACGCCGTATCGCGGGAGAAGGTCCCGCAGGGCGGCACGCTGCGCTGGCCGCTCGACCAGATCCCGCCCAACCTCAACTACAACGAGGTCGACGGGACGCTGCGCGACACCACCGACATCATGAACGCCCTGATGCCGTCGATCTTCACCTTCGACGCCGCGTCGGTGCCGACGGTGAACAAGAACTACGCCGACTCGGCCGAGCTCACAGCCAAGGACCCGAAGCAGGTCATCACCTACAAGCTCAACCCCAAGGCGACCTGGAGCGACGGCACACCGATCACCGAGGCCGACTTCGAGGCGCAGTGGAAGGCCGATCGCGACCCCAACTCCGGCTACAAGATCTCCTCTGCCAACGGCTACGAGAAGATCGAGAGCGTGGCCAAGGGCGCCGACGAGCGGGAGGTCGTCGTCACCTACAAGGAGCCCTACGCCGACTGGAAGGGACTGTTCTCGCCGCTGTACCCGGCATCGACCAACAACGACCCCAAGGTCTTCAACGAGGGCTGGGTGGGCAAGGTCCCGGTCACGGCGGGGGCGTTCAAGTTCGAGAGTCTCGACGAGACGGCCAAGACCCTCACGATCGTCCGCGACGACAAGTGGTGGGGTGACGCGGCCAAGCTCGACCGGATCATCTTCCGGGCCATCCCGGCCGACGCCCAGATCGACGCCCTCATCAACGGCGAGATCGACTTCATGGACATCGGACCCGACGTCAACAAGCTGAAGCGGGCCACCGAAGCGCCCGGCGTCAAGATCCACAAGGCCGGCGGGCCCCAGTTCCGCCACGTCACCATCAACGGGACGGGCGAGATCCTGAAGGACCAGAAGGTCCGCCAGGCGCTGGCCATGGCCATCAACCGGGACCAGATCGCCAAGACGCTGCTCGGCCCGCTCGGGGTCGACGCCACACCGCTGCAGAACCACATCTTCATGGCCAACCAGAAGGGCTACAAGGACAACGCCGGCGTCCTCTCGAAGCCCGACGTCGAGGGGGCCAAGAAGCTGCTCGACGAGGCGGGCTGGACGGTGCAGGGCGACACCCGCAAGAAGGACGGCAAGGAGCTGGCCATCCGCTTCGTGATCCCCACCCAGGTGGCGTCGTCGCAGCAGGAAGCCAGCCTGATCTTCAACATGCTGAAGGCCATCAACGTCAAGGTGAATATCGACGCCGTGCCGTCGGACGACTTCTTCGACAAGTACATCAGCACCGGCAACTTCGACTTCACCGTCTTCTCCTGGATCGGCACGCCGTTCCCCATCAGCTCGGCGAAGTCGATCTACGCCCTGCCCAAGGGCAGCGAGATCCTGCAGAACTACGCCCGGGTCGGCTCTCCCGAGCTCGACGCCCTCTTCGACAAGGCGACCAGCGAGTTCGACGAGCAGAAGGCCATCGACATCGGCAACGAAATCGATGCCGCCATCTGGAACGAGGTCCACTCGCTCACGCTCTACCAGCGGCCCGAGATCATCGCCTCCAAGGCCACCCTGGCCAACTACGGGGCGTTCGGCTTCGCGACCCCGCCGCGGTACGAGGACATGGGGTTTACCAAGTAGCGGCGTTGCTTCAACGGACGGCGCAGCACGCGAGAAGGCCGGGAACCCCCCTGAGTTCCCGGCCTTCGTCGCCTGTCCCGCAG
>JAUZEX010000691.1 GCA_030838815.1 Actinomycetota bacterium | reverse complement strand
GCCCGGCCAGCAGGTTGAGGAGCGTGCTCTTGCCGCAGCCGGAGGCGCCGACCAGGCAGCAGAACTCGCCCGGGGCCACCTCGAGGGAGATGCGGTCGAGGGCGAAGGTGTGGTTGCCCCGGGGCCCGTAGACCTTGGTCACGGCGTCGACCGAGATGGCCGGGCTGCCGGGGGCGGGAGCCGAGGTGGTCTCGGCGGCGCGCCCCGGGCTCAGACGGAGCGCACTCACGACTTCACCTCCGGCTTGCCGGCCGCCTTCAGGACCTTGTTCAGGAGCGTCAGGTCGTAGATCCCGTCGAGCTTGGTGCCGGCGTCGAGGAGACCGACGGCCTTGGCGTTGTCGGCGCCCTTGCGGAGGCTGGCGGCGATGGGGTCGTTGGTGAAGGTCATGTTGGGCCAGGCGGCGTCGAGGACGGCCTGGGCCAGGGCCTTCCCGGCCACCTTCTGGATGGCCTGGTTGGCCAGCGTCTTGGCCTCGGCGGGGTTGGCGTTGATGAAGTCCGTGGCCGCCACCTGCCCTTCGAGGAGGTGCTGGACGACGTCCGGGTGGTCCTTCAGGAACGCCGTGCGGACCATGAGCTGGGTGGTCACGAACTGCCCGCCGGGCCAGAGGGTCTTCTCGTCGACGAGGACCTTGCCCTTGCCCTCCTGGACCATGCGGGTGGCCCACGGCTCGGGCACCCAGGCCGCGGCGATCGACCCCGCCTTGAAGGCCTCGAGTGCCTGGGCGTTGTCCTGGGGCACGACCGAGACGTCACCGCCGCCCTGCGTGTCGCTGGACAGTTTGTTGGCCTTGAGCCAGCTGCGCAGCGCCACGTCCTGGGTGTTGCCGAGCTGGGGGGTGGCGACCTTCTTGCCCTTCAGGTCGGCCGGCTTGGCGATGGACGGGTTCACCACCAGGAACGCGCCGCCCGAGGTGGCCCCGGAGATGATCCGGATGGCATCCCCATTGCTCTTGGCGAAGGCGTTGATGGCCGGGTTGGGCCCGACGTAGGTGGCGTCGATGGCGCCGCTGAAGATTGCCTCCACGGCGGCCGGCCCGGCGGCGAAGACGCTCGGGGTCAGGGTCACGTTCGGGCCGAGCTTGTCGGCGAAGATGCCCTTCTCCAGACCCACCAGCGCCGAGGCGTGGGTGATGTTCGTGAAGTAGCCGAGGCGGAGGGTCACCTTCTCGGCACCCTTGACGGCGCCGCCCTCGGCCGACTTCTTGGAATCTGATCCACAGCCGGCGAGCGCCAGCGCGGCCAGCAGGCCGACCGCCACGCCCGTCCGCATGCGACGATGCATCTTCACCTTCGGAGCCTCCCGAGTTCTCTACCAAGTCGATTGACTTTATCGGAACGCCTGAGAATTAGACAAGTTTCCTCGATTTCCTGCGCCGCGGCCCGAGGTTTGTCCCGTCGCGGCCTGCCGGGCGGTCGAGGTATGGGGCGCGTCAGGTGAACTGTCCGGGTTGCACCGTGGCCGCCATCGCCGCCTTCGCCGCCGGACTGGCCTGGTCGACGGCCGTCTTCCTGTCGGCCGTCAGCACGGTGGTCGTGCCCCGGGGGGTGCCCGTCCGCCTGACCCGGATCGTCTTCCTCACGATGCGGCGGTTCTTCGAGTTCCGGAGCCGGTTCGCCGACACCTACGAGGAGCGCGACCGGGCCATGGCCCTGTACGCCCCCCTCACGCTCATCGTGCTGCCGGTGGTGTGGCTGGCCCTCACGCTCGTGGGGTTCACGGCCATGTTCTGGGCCCTGGGTGTGCAGCCCCTCCGGACCGCCTTCGTGACCAGCGGCTCCTCGCTGCTCACGCTCGGCTTCCTGCGGGCCCCCGACCTGCCGACGACCGTGTTGGCCTTCGCCGAGGCGGTGCTCGGCCTTATCCTGCTGGCCCTGCTCATCACCTACCTGCCGTCGATGTACGGCGCCTTCTCCCGCCGGGAGCATTCGGTGGCCCTGGTGACCATCCTGGCCGGCTCACCGCCCACGCCGGCCGAGATGCTCAGCCGCTTCCAGGCCATCAAGGGCCTCGACCAGATGGAGATGGACGTCTGGCGGCCGTGGCTCGACTGGTTCGTCGACATCGAGGAGACCCACACCAGCTTCACCGGGCTGCCCTTCTTCCGCTCCCCGCAGCCCGAACGGTCGTGGATCATCGCCGCCGGAGTGGTGCTCGACACGGCGTCGATCTATGCCAGCACGCTCGACGTCGCCCGCAGCCCGTCGGCGGAACTCTGCGTCCGGGGCGGCTACCTGGCCCTGCGACGGATCGCCGACCTCTACGGCATCCCCTACGACCCTTCACCCTCCCCCGGCGACCCGATCTCCATCAGCCGGGAGGAGTACGACGCCGTCTACGACCACCTGGCCGCGGCCGGCCTCCCCCTCCGGGGCGACCGGGACCAGGCCTGGCGCGACTTCTCGGGCTGGCGGGTGAACTACGACACCGTGCTGGTGATCATGGCCGGATTCGTGATGGCGCCCTACGCCCCCTGGATCTCCGACCGCTCCCCCGCCCTGCGGCACCGCCCCCCGGTTCGGGGCATGAGACGGCGTCGGCCCTGACTGCTAATGGGGATGTCTAGGCGGTGGGCGTGGGGGCGGCGCGGCACTGGACGAGGTGGGGAGCGAGCTCCTCGCCGTCGTTCCAGCCGGGGCCGGTGACGGGCTGCAGGTCGCGGGCGTGGACGGGGTCGCCGCAGTGGTCGCACACCATGCGGGGGGCGCTCGGGTGTCCGCAGCCCTTGTGGACGAGCACCATCGGGGGCGCGTCGGCCACGCCGGCCCACTTGTCGCCCCACTGCATCAGCGACACCAGGATCGGGTGGAGCTCGAGGCCCTTGTCGGTCAGGCGGTACTCGTAGCGCTCCGGGCGCTGCTGATAGAGCCGGCGCTCGAGGATGCCGTGGCCGACCAGGGTCTGGAGACGTGAGGTGAGGACGTTGCGGGCGATGCCGAGGCGGCGCTGGAAGTCTTCGAAGCGCCGCACGCCGAGGAAGGCGTCGCGCAGCACGAGAAACGTCCACCACTCCCCGACGATCTCGAGGGCCCCGGCCACCGAACAGTTCATCCCGGCGAAGCTCGTACGACGCATATGTTCATCGTAGTTCGTTGCATCAAGCAATGGAGTCGGTATACTCCGTTGCATGACACAACTCACAAGGAACGGCTCGGCGGGAGGAGCCACCGCCGCCGACTTCGAGCAGGCCGGCCGTGATCTCCTCCCCGGTCTCCTCGGCCTCGAGTTCGACTCGGTTGAAGCCGGGCTCGTCCGCAGCCGGCTCCCGATCGCGGCGAAGCACATGGCGCCGAACGGGTTCCTCCACGCCGCCTCGGTGATCGCCCTGGCCGACACGTCGTGCGGGTACGGGTGCCAGGTCTCCCTCCCCGCGGGGGCGACCGGTTTCACAACCATCGAGCTCAAGTCGAACTTCATGGGCACGGCATCGGCCGGCGATGTCATCGCCTGCCGCGCCTGGCTGGTGCACGGCGGCCGGAGCACCCAGGTGTGGGACGCCGAGGTCGATGACGGGTCGGGTCGGGTCCTCGCCCTCTTCCGCTGCACGCAGATGGTGCTCTACCCGAAGGCCCCGGTGGCACCGTGAGCCCCCCGATCGGGTCCGCCAGGCCGGCCGATCCCTGGGGCGACGGGCCGCTCCTCCCCCGGGCCTGGCGGCCGGACCGGGAGGAACCGGCCGACGGCGACGGGCACCGCTGGGTGGTCGTCGACCCCGCCGGCCACCTGCGCCTCACCGACGGCACCGACATCACCCTCCGGCCGTTCCTCCCCGGCGACGGCGACCTGCTGGTGGCCTCCTTCGCCCGGCTGTCGAAACAGAGCCGGTACCGGCGCTTCCTCTCCCCGATCCCCTGCCTGACCCAATCGATGCTGGCCTTCCTCACCGCGGTGGACGGCCTCCACCACCGGGCGTTCGGGGCGCTGGTCGACGAGCCGGGCGGACCGATCGGGGCCGGCGTCATGCGCTGGGTCCGCACCGACGCCGATCCGGTGGTGGCGGATCTGGCCATCACGGTGATCGACGACTACCAGGGGCGCGGTC
>JAUZEX010000890.1 GCA_030838815.1 Actinomycetota bacterium | reverse complement strand
CCGAAGAGTTGACCGTGTCGTCCGGCGCCGGGGCGGCCAGGCCGGGAACCGAGAACGTGACCGTGAGGGCGAGGCCGTCGACCGCACCCGCCGACGCCGATGCCCGCTGGGGCCCGGCGCCGGGCAGGCCGGACGGGTCCCAGTGGGCGGCGCCGGCGACCCGGCGGAGGGGCACGGAGCGGTCGGGTTCGGCCGCCACCCGGGCGTGGCCGTCGACGAGCTCCAGGTCCGTCGGAGCCGATTCGAGCATGGGGGCGGCGACCGCCTTCACCCGTTCGGCCAGCCGGGTGGCGGCGAGGTGCACCGCGCTGGCCACGGTGACGGCGAAGCGGCTGGAGTAGTTGCCGGAGCTGACGGTGAAGGGCCGGGCCGTGGTGTCGGCGCCGGGATGCACGGTCACGTCGCTCGGAGGCACGCCGAGCGCGTCGGCCACGATCTGGGCCGCCACGGTCCGGTGCCCCTGGCCCTGCGGCGTCGACGTGAAGGCCACGCTGACACCGCCGCCCGGATCCATGGCGATCGAGACGGTTTCGGCGTTGCCGTCCTTGGGCAGGGTCGTCGCCCGCCGCTCCGGGGGGTCGACCAGCGTGATGTAGCCCATGTTCGACGCCGACGGCTCCACCACGCAGGCGATTCCCACGCCGGTCACGCGTAGGCCGGGCCGCCGGCCCGTCTGCTCCCGGCGGAGGTCGTCGTAGCGGGCCAGCTCGAGGGCCCGGTCGAGGCAGGCGGGGTAGTCGCCGGAGTCGTAGACGCCACCGGCGGGGGCCCGGTAGGGCATCGCCTCGGCCGGCACGAGGTTGCGGCGCACCACGGCGGCGGGGTCGAGGCCGAGGCGGGCGGCCGCGATGGCCAGCGTCCGCTCCAGGGCGAACGACAGTTGCGGCCCGCCGAAGCCCCGGTTCAACCCCGTCGGGCACCGGTTGGTGACGACGACCCGGCTGCGGACGTCGACGTCGGGTACCCGGTAGGGCCCGGTTATGCAGCCGTGCATCCGGTACAGCGTGGCCGGCTCCGGCGCCCGCACATAGGCCCCGACGTCGTCGACGAGGTCGAGTCGCAGGGCCACCAGGTCACCGCCGGCGGTGAACCCCGCCTCGACCGACGTCAACCGCTCCGTGGCCATCGAGGAAGCCAGCAGATGCTCGACCCGATCCTCCGTCCACCGCACCGGGACACCGAAGCGACGTGACGCCAGCGCCATCAGCACCACCGAGGTGAAGATTCCCGCCTTGACCCCGAAGGAGCCGCCGGAGTCGGGCGGCGACACCAGCCGCAGCTTGCCCGCCGGCACCCCCAGCGCCGCCGCCGCCACGCCGTGGAGCGTGAACGGCCCCTGGAAGTTCGACCAGGCGGTGACCGAGCCCGACGCCGCGTCCCAGGCGCAGATCACCCCGGCCCCCTCCACCGGGGTGCACGACGAGCGGGGATGCCGGAACCGGCGCCGAATCACGAGATCGGCGCCGGCCAGCGCCGAACCGAAGTCGCCGTAGGAGAACCGCCGGTCGGACACGACGTTGCTCCCCACCGCCTCGTGGAGCACCGGCGCACCGTCGGCCAGCGCCGCCTCCGGCGAGGCAGCGACGCGGAGGGGGGCGTAGTCGATCGTTACAAGCTCCGCGGCGTCCTCGGCCAGGTACCGGTCGCGGGCCACCACCACCGCCACCGGCTCCCCGACGTAGCGGACGCGGTCGACGGCCGCCGCCCAGTGCTCGACCGCCCGGCCGATGGCGGACGGGAAGGGCCGTGACAGGGCGGCGACGTCGGCGCCGGTCAACACACCGACCACCCCGGGCAGGGCCCGGGCGGCCGAGACGTCGACCGACAGGATCCGGGCGTGGGCCTCGGTCGAGCGGACCACGGCCGCCTCGGCGATGTGGGGCAACGGGTCGAGGTCGTCCATGAACCAGCCTTCGCCCCGGAGGAGAGCGTCGTCCTCCACCCGCTCCACCGCCAGCCCGACCCACGTCCCGGCCGCGGTCGGCGTCGGCGTCGTCCGGCCCGTCCCCCTCCCGGTCATCGACCGGGCATCGTAGGCCGGAGGCTCAGGACACCTGGACCGTCCCGGCCATGCCGGGGTGCAGCACGCACAGATAGGGGTACGTCCCGGCTTTGGTGAAGGTCAGGGAGAACTTGTCGCCGGGAAACTCCGGCAATGGCCCGAAGATCCCCGAGTGCGCCACCCCGCCGGCGAACCGGGCCCCTGACTTCGCCCCCGTCGGCCGCAACGCATTGGGCTGGTCGGGGCTCTGGAACGGCGCCCGGAAGCTCACGGTGTGGGGCATGTAGGGGCTGATCGTCTGCCACGTCACGGTCTGGCCGGCCTTGATCGACACGGTCTCCGGGCTGTAGCGGTTGACCGCCACGAGCTTGTCGCCCCATCCGGCCGCCACCGTGGCGCCGGTCACCGCCGGGACCTTGGTCGGCTCAGCCAGGCCCGTCGCATCCGCTTTCGCCGCCCCGAGCTCCTTGTCGGCGGCGATGGCCACCTGAGCGGGCGAGACGCGCTCGCCGTCGGCGCCGACGACCTGCAGCGTGGCCTCCATGAACGGATGGAGCAGGCACGTCACCGTGTAGGGCCCGGGGGCGGTGTCGGGGGCGACCTTGACGGTGGCCGTCTTGGGCCCCGCCTCGGGCGGCGCCCCGGCGAACAGGATGGCCCCCGAGTTCCAGTAGCCCTTGCCGGTGAACGCCGGAGCCGGTGGCGGCGACGCCGGGGCGGTGGCGGCCGCACCCGGGCAGGCGGCCAGGGCGGGCCGGGCCGCTTCGGCGGTGTAGCAGGGCCCGAAGACCACCGGGTTCGCCTGGCCGCTCTTCAGCACGGTGAGCGGCTGATCGGACCGGTCGCTCTTCACGCCGAAGCTCACGGTGTGGATGTCGTTGGAGGACCGGTTGTCGAACACGACCGTGTCGCCGGGCCGGACGGCGAGCGTCTTCGGGAAGTAGGCGCCGTAGACGAGGTTCTCGGAACCGAGCGTCGACGGGCCGTCGACGACGACGCCGTAGGTCTGAGGACCGGTAGGGGCGGCCGCCCCCGTGGTGCTCGTGGCCGCGTCGGCCGTACTCGGCCGGGGCGTCTCGCTCTTGCAGGCGCCGGCGACCAGCGCCACGACCGACAGGATCACAAGGCTGCGCATCGTTCGCATTTGGGCTCCCCTCCCGTGTTACGGGCGCAATGGTATGTCCCCGTGGTGCCGGAAGCGCCGGTTGCGTCCTACCCTTGAGCGCTATGTCAGGAGAAGAACACAAGCCGCGCAGCAAGGATGTCACCGAGGGGATGGAGCGGGCCCCGGCCCGGGCCATGCTCCGCGCCGTGGGGATGGGCGAGGGCGACTGGGGTCGGTCCCAGGTGGGGATCGCATCCTCCTGGAACGAAGTCACTCCCTGCAACCTCCCCCTGGCCCGCCTGGCCAAGGCGGCCAAGGAGGGCGTCCGGGCCGCCGGGGGGTTCCCGCTGGAGTTCACCACCATCGCCGTGTCCGACGGCATCTCCATGGGGACGGAGGGCATGCGGGCCTCGCTCTCCTCCCGGGAGATCATCGCCGACTCCGTCGAATGCATGATGCACGGCGAGCGGTTCGACGGGATGGTGACCCTGGCTGGCTGCGACAAGAGCCTGCCCGGGATGCTGATGGCCTCGGCCCGGCTCAACCTGCCGTCGGTCTTCCTCTACGGCGGGACGATCATGCCCGGCCGTTACGCCGAGCGGGACATCAGCATCCAGGACGTGTTCGAGGCCGTCGGGGCGTGCGCGGCGCAGCTCATCAGCCGGGACGACCTCGACGACATCGAGCGGGCCGCCTGCCCCGGCGAGGGGTCCTGCGCCGGCATGTTCACGGCCAACACGATGGCGTCGGTCGCCGAGGCCATCGGCATGTCGCTGCCCGGCTCGTCGACCGCGCCGGCGCCCGACACACGCCGGGACGGCTTCGCCCACGCCTCGGGCGAGGCGGTCGTGAACCTCCTCAACCTCGGGATCCGGCCCCGCCAGATCATGACCAGGGAGGCGTTCGAGAACGCCATCGCCGTGTCGATGGCGCTGGGCGGCTCGACGAATGCCGTCCTGCATCTCCTCGCCATCGCCCACGAGGCCCGGGTCGATCTCGTCCTCGACGACTTCGACCGCATCTCGCGCAAGGTGCCCCACATCGGCGACACCAAGCCGGGCGGGAAGTACCACATGGTCGACATCGACCGCATCGGCGGCATCCCGGTCGTCATGCGGGAGC
This sequence comes from Actinomycetota bacterium, assembly GCA_030838815.1. Lineage (GTDB taxonomy): Bacteria > Actinomycetota > Acidimicrobiia > IMCC26256 > BP-133 > BP-133. The sequence continues at coordinate 725 of JAUZEX010000890.1, read as the reverse complement.
TCTTGGACGCCGGACTTTTGAACGGCGATTGCCTCACCGTGACCGGGAAGACCGTGGCCGAGAACCTCGATGCCCTCGACCCCGGCCCGCCCGACGGGAAGGTGATCCGGCCGCTGTCCGACCCCGTCCACAGCCAGGGCGGCACGGGCATCCTGTACGGGTCCCTCGCCCCCGAGGGTGCAGTGGTGAAGATCGCCGGGATGGACGGCCTCGTCTTCGAGGGCACCGCCCGGGTCTTCGACGACGAGACCGACTGCATGAGCTACGTCACCGGCAACCGCCTCCAGCCGGGCGACGTCCTCATCATCCGCTACGAGGGCCCGAAAGGCGGCCCCGGGATGCGGGAGATGCTGGCCGTGACCGCGGCGGTGAAGGGGACGGGCCACGGCGGCGACGTCGCCCTCGTGACCGACGGCCGGTTCTCCGGCGCCACCCACGGCTTCTCGGTGGCCCACGTCGCCCCCGAGGCCACCGACGGCGGCCCGATCGCCTTCGTGGAGGACGGCGACCCGATCGTCATCGACGTCCCCAACCGCAAGCTCGACGTCCTCGTCGACGAGCCCACGATGGCCAAACGGAAGGAGGGCTGGAAGCCGAAGGACCCCCGCTACACCAGCGGCTTCCTGGCCAAGTACGCCAAGCTGGTCCAGTCCGCCTCCCGTGGCGCCATCACCAACGTCGGCTGACCGCCCTTCCCGTTCTGCCGTCACGAACCCCCACGTTTC
>JAUZEX010000668.1 GCA_030838815.1 Actinomycetota bacterium | reverse complement strand
TGAGCACCCGGGACCGTACGACGCGGCGGGCCTCTTCGGCCAGGGTCCGCACCCGGGGCCGGTCGGGGTCGGCCGAGTCGCCGAAGAAGGCCTGCGGCGCCTGCCCGCCCCGCAGGGCCCGGACGGTGGCCACCATCCCGCCGTGCTCCTGGAGGTAGTCGTCGGAATCGAAGATGTCGTGCTCCCGGTTGTCCTGGTTCTTCACCGCCACGTCGATGAGCGAGAAGCGGCGGCGCATCGCCTCGGGGGCGGGCACGCCGTACCCGTTGCGGCCGTAGGCGTACCCGCTCCAGGCCAGGTACACGGTGGCGAGGTCGTCGTCGCTCTCCCAGTCCTTGGAGTCGAGGAGGGCCAGGATCCCCGAGCCGTAGGCGCCGGGCTTGGCGCCGAAGATGCGGTGGTCGGCGCCGTGGGCCCTCACGTAGTTGAGGTCGGCCGGCTCGTCGAGGTTGCGCACCAGCTCGACGGCCTCGTCGACGAGATGGACGAGGTGGGGGAACGCATCCCGGAAGAACCCGCTGATCCTCAAGGTGACGTCGATCCGGGGCCGGCCGAGCTCTTCGAGAGGGACGGGCTCCACGCCGGTGACCCGGCCCGACTCCTCGGCCCAGACGGGACGGGCGCCAAGGAGGGCAAGCGCTTCGCCGATGTCGTCGCCGTGGGTGCGCATGGCCGCGGTGCCCCACACGACGAGGCCGACCGAGGCCGGCCATTCCCCGGTCTCTTGCCGGTGGCGGGCACAGACGGCGTCGGCCAACGCCCGGCCGACGTCCCACGCCGCTTTCGTGGGAAGGGTCTTCGGATCCACCGAGTAGAAGTTCCGCCCCGTCGGCAGCACGTGCGCCATGCCCCGGGTGGGCGCCCCTGACGGGCCGGCCGGCACATACCGCCCGTCCAACGCCCGCAGCGTGTTGGTGATCTCGTCGGTCGTCTGCCGGAGCCGCGGCACGAGCACCTCTCCCGCGAACCGCAGCGCCCGCCCGAGGGCGTCGTCGGCGCGTTCCGGCGTTCGATTTCCGCTGTATTCCGGTAAAGGAACGCCAGTTGCGGCTGGTCCGGCCGCCCCCGCATTCCGGCGTTCGATTTCCGCTGTATTCCGGTAAAGGAACGCCGGTTCGGACGGCCAGTCGGCGTCGCGGCCGGCGCGCAGGAGGCGCTTGGCCTCGGCGTCAACGACGTCGATGGCGTCCGACGCCGTCGCCCAAGCCTCGATCGGTCCCTCCTTGGCGGCTCCCGCCGCCCCTGTCGGGGGGACGCCCCCCATCCCCCGGGCGGGGCGGTTGGCCGCCTCGGACGGGTCGAGGCGCCGGCCCGGCTCGGCCAGCAACGAAGCCAGGTCGAGGCCCAGCCCGTCGGCCACGGCGGCCCGCAGCGACGGTACCGAACCCTGGGGGAGGCGCAACAGGGCGGCCAGCAGGTCGATCTCGGCGTCGCCGGCGGGGGGGCGGCCGAGGGTGTGGAGACCGCCGCGGATCTGGGCGTCCTTCAGTTCGCAGAGGTAGCCGTCGAGATGGAGGAGGAAGGCGTCGAAGTCCTCGTCGCCGGGGGCCGACGCGCTGCCCTTGGCGGCTCCCGCCGCCGTTGTCAGGGGGACACCCCCTGGCCCCCGGCCCAGGTCGTGGTCGAGGGCGGCCCGCTGGCACAGCTCCCAGATCTGGGCCCGCAGTCCGGGCAGCTTGGCCGGGTCGAGGGTCGACACCTGGTAGTACTCGTCGAGGAGCCGCTCGAGGCGGGCGAGGTCGTCGTAGACCTCGGCCCGGGTCATGGGCGGGACGAGGTGATCGATGATGACGGCGTGGGCCCGGCGCTTGGCCTGCGTGCCCTCGCCCGGATCGTTGACCACGAACGGGTAGACGAGCGGGAGGTCGCCGAGGGCGGCGTCGGGCCCGCAGGCCGCCGACAGGCCGACTCCCTTGCCCGGCAACCATTCCAGGTTGCCGTGCTTGCCGACGTGGACGACGGCGTCGGCCCCCCACGACCGCTCCAGCCACCGGTAGGCGGCCAGGTAGTGGTGGGTCGGCGGCAGTTCCGGGGAGTGGTAGACGGCGATGGGGTTCTCGCCGAAACCCCGGGGCGGCTGCACCATCACCAGCACGTTCCCGAGATCGAGGCCGGCGAGGCGGATGGCGCCGTCATGGAGATAGACGGAGCCGGGCGGCTCCCCCCAGTGCTCGACCACGTTGTCCCGTAAGGCTTTCGGGAGCTCGGCGAACCAGGCGGCGTAGTCGGCGGCCTCGACGGCGCCGACCGCCCGTTCGAGCTGGGCGGTGGTGAGCGACTCCTTCTCGTAGGAGAAGCGGTCGATGAGTTCGGCCATGAGCGTGTCGCCGTCGGCCGGGACGCCGTCCACCCGGTAGCCGGCGCCGGCCAGGGCGTGGAGCAGACCGATGATCGAGGCCGGCGTGTCGAGCCCGACCGCGTTGCCGATCCGGCCCCGCTTCGTCGGGTAGGCGGACAGGACAAGGGCGATCCGCTTGTCCTGATTGGGTTTGTGTCGCAGGGCGGCGAGCCGCGCCGCGGTGCCGGCCACCCGGGCGACCCGGTCGGGCACGGTCCGGTAGGCGACGACCGGCAGGCCGAGATCATCGCCGTCGTCGACGATCTCCTTGAAGGACAGGGGAACGGAGATGATCCGGCCGTCGAACTCGGGCAGGGCCACCGACCAGGCGGTGTCGAGAGGGGAGAGGCCGACGTCGTTCTCCTCCCAGGCCACCCGGCTGGTGGTGGCGGCCACGGCCTGCACGACGGGGACGTCGAGGCGGGCCAGGACCGGTACGTCCCACGAGTCGGCCTCCGGGCCGGACTGACCCATGGCCAGGACGGTGGTGACGACGGCGTCCACCCGACCTTCGAGGAACCGGGAGACGACCGGTACGTCGCCCCGCTCGTCGGGGCGGAGCGAGTAGCACCAGCAGGCCAGCGGGTTGGTGCGGCGGTCCCGGAGGGCGGCGCAGAGGTCGTCGACGAACGAGGTGTTCCCGGCCAGGAGGTGGGCGCGGTAGAAGACGACGCCGACCGTGGGCCGAGAGGGGTCGAAGGCCGGGTCGTCGGGACCGCCGAGGTAGAGCCCCTCGTCGGGGACGGGTTCCGGCGGTCCGTACCCGTAGCCGGGTGCGGCGCCGAGGACCTCGTCGGCCACGAACCGCAGCAGGTTGGCCGTGTTGGCCGGGCCGCCGTGCAACAGGTAAGGGAAGGCGGTACCGATGACGGCCGCTCCGACCGTGGAGGCGGCGGTGAGCTCCGGGTCGAGGGCCGACTCGCCGCCGAACGCCAGCAGGGCGACGCCGCCGGCGGTGCAGGCCCGAGCGAGGGCGTCGAACGGCGCTTCCCAGGCCCGGCGCCCGCCGAGGAGCCGGACGACGACGGCGTCGACCCCTTCGAGCGGCGGGGCGGCCTCCATCGCCGCCGGCGACCCGGCCCGGACGGCCGGAAACCCGTCCGGCAGCATCTCGATGGCGGCCCGCAGGGCGAGGATCTCGGTATCGGCGGTGGACAGGAAGAGGATCACGGGTACTCCGGGTTCGGAACGGGCACGGCGAGGCGGGAGCGATCGGCCGTGGGCCGGGCGGCGCGATCGGCCGCCGGACGGGCGGGGCGTTCGCCGGATGCGTCGGCGGGGACGCCGGCGGCGAGGAGTTCCTCGATGGCGGCCATGTCGAGGTGGGCCTCGACGAGGTCGGCGAGACGGTCGAACTGGGCCTCCCGGGCGGCGCCGAAGGACACCCCGGAGGGCCGGAACGCCCTGCCCCGCCGCGTGGCCACGGCGCCGAGGAACGCAGTGCGGAAGGCGTCGGATTCGAGGAGCCCGTGGAGGCTGGTGCCGATCACCGCTCCGTCGGCCGAGGTGGCGCCCTCGGCGTCGACTCCCCACTCGTCGTCGAGGTCGACCCACGGCGCCTCCGACGCCGTCCGTCCGTGGTGGATCTGGTAGCCGGTCACGGCGCGGTCGAGGGCCCGCCCCCGCCGGGGCCGGGTGACCTTGGTCGCCTCGAACCGGGTGGTCACGGGGAGACGGCCGAGGCCCGCGACCCTGCCCGCCCCGCTCTCGACGCCGTCATCGATGGACCGGCCGAGCATCTGGTAGCCGCCGCAGATCCCGAGCACGGTGGTGGAAGGGGGGAGGGCTGCGAGGGCGGCATCGAGTCCCTGCGCCCGCAGCCAGGCGAGGTCGGCGACGGTGGCCTTGGTGCCGGGCAGGATGACGAGGTCGGGATCGCCGAGCTCGGCGGGCCGGGTGACCCAGCGGACACCGACGCTTGGCTCCAGGCCGAGGGCGTCGACGTCGGTGAAGTTCGAGATGCGGGGAAACCGGACGACGGCCGCATCGAGGATGCCGCCTGTGGCGTCGCCATTGCCGTCGGAGGGGCCGGCGTCCGCATCGCCGGAGCCCCACGGCCGGCGCAGGGCCAGGCTGTCCTCGGCGTCGAGGTGAAGGCCGTCGACCCAGGGGAGGACCCCGATGGTGGGAACGCCGGTGCGGGCCTCGAGGTCGGCGAGGCCGGGGGCCAGGAGCGCCGGGTCGCCCCGGAACTTGTTGATCACAAACGCTTTCACGCAGCTCCGGAGGTGGTCGGGAAGAAGGGCGACGGTGCCGTAGAGCGAGGCGAACACGCCGCCCCGGTCGATGTCGCCGATCACGACGGCGGGGATGCCGGCGGCGTCGGCCAGCCACAGGTTGACGAGATCGCCGTCGAGGAGGTTGATCTCGGCCGGGCTGCCCGCCCCTTCCAGCAGCACCACGTCGAAGCGGGCCCGGAGCCGGTCGAGGGCGCTGAGCACGTTCGCCCGCAGGGCCGGCTTGGCGGCATGGTAGGCGACGGCGTCGAGGTGGCCGGCCGGGACGCCGTCCACGATCACCTGGCTGGTGCGGTCGCTCGACGGCTTGAGCAGGATGGGGTTCATGTCGACCTCGGGTTCGACGCCGGCCGCCAGCGCCTGCACCCCCTGGGCCCGTCCGATCTCGTGCCCGCTGCGGGTCACGTAGGAGTTGAGCGCCATGTTCTGGGCCTTGAACGGCGCCACCCGCACCCCCCGGCGGGCCAGAGCGCGGCAGAGTCCGGTCACGACCCGGCTCTTCCCGGCGTCGCTGTTCGTGCCGCACACCATCAGCGCGCCCCGCAGCCCGGGGAGCGGGCCCGGGGCCGGGCGGTCGGCGGTCACCCGCGCTCCCAGGCGTCGACCAGACGGGCGAGACCGGCCTCGTCGGGGACGGCGACCCGGATGTGGCCCGGAAGGCCGAAGCTGGTGCAGTCCCGCACCAGGACGCGGTGACGGGCCAGGCGGGTCCGGGCGGCGGCGGCCCCTTCGTCGACACCGATGAGGGCGAAGTTGGCGTCGGAGGGCTCGACGCCGGGGATGGCGGCGCTGAGGGCCGCCCGCCGCCGGGCGGTGGCCGCCGCCCAGGCCGGGAGGTCGGCCCGGGCCAGCAGGTCGGGAACGAGGGCGGCGGCCAGCCCGTTGAGCGCCCACCGGGGCTGGCGGGCGGCCAGGCGCGAGATGACGGCCGGATCGGCGTACACGTACCCGACCCGCAGGCCCGGGCAGGCGAAGACCTTGGTCAGTGATCCGACGGCGATCGCCGCCCGGCCGGCAGTGACGTCGCCCCGGGTCCACACGCCGGTGGCCAGGGGATAGAAGGCCTCGTCCCACACGGCGGCGGTGTCCCCGGCGGCGGCCAGTCGGCCGGTCGGGTTGTTGGGGTTGGAGCGGAACCGGGGGGCGGCTGGCTCCTCGGCCGGGTCGACGACCTCGGCCAGATGCCGGGCGTAGAGCGAGAACTCCGCCGGACGGGCCACCGCCGCCCGACCCAGATCGGCCGCCACCAGCGCGATGGCCTCCGCCCCTCCGTTGGTGAGCAGCACCCGCTCCGGTTGGGTCCCGAGCGCCGCCGCCATCGCCGCCGTCGCCGCCGCCGGATCGGGATAGCGCCTCAGGCTGTCGAGCCTCCCGGCCGCCAGCGCCACCACGTCGGGCGCATCCGGATTGAGGCTGGCCGACAGGTCGAGGATCACGCCCGGCTCGCACCCCAGCGCCGCCGCCACCCGTTCCGCGTCCCCGCCGTGCACCCCCGCGGCGGGAACGACCCCCGCCGGTGCCATCACCCGCTGCCCCCTCACCCCGCACCCCCCACCCAAACGGCGTTCCCTTTCCGCCCGCAGCCCGGTAAAGGAACGCCGGTTCGAGGCCGCCCGGTTGCGGCACTCCTGACCGCTGTTGCGCCGCGGTGAGCAAGCCCGGTTCGCCCGAAGCTTCTGGCGTTCGATTTCCGCTGCATCCCGGTAAAGGAACGCCAGTTTCCCGGGCACGGTCCGCCGCCGCGTTCCGGCGTTCCATTTCCGCAGTATCCCGGTAAAGGAACGCCAGTTTCCCGGGCACGGTCCGCCGCAGCCTTCTGGCGTTACATTTACGCAGTATCCCGGAAAAGGAACGCCGGTTTGGTCTGCGGCGCCGCCGGCCGTGGCCGGACCCCAACCGGCGTTGCTGTCTGCGCGTGTACCGCGGGGAGGAACGCCGGGTTGGGGTCCGGCGCAACAGGCGTTCCTGTCCGGGGTTTTACCGCGGTGTGGAACGCCGGTCTGGTCGAGCAGGAGTGAGGTCACGGGGCCGCATCCCCCGGGTGGGCGCGATCGAGGCGGGGCGCCGGGTGGCGCAGGCGGTTGAGGACGGCGGGGGAGGCCAGCAGGGCAGCCAGGAGCAGGGTCACGTCCCGGGACAGGCGGACGGCGGCGTCGATGTCGGGCGGTTCCGGGGGACGGCCGGATCCGAAGGCGGGGCGGGGATCGACCAGCCCGGCGTAGACAGCGTCGCCGCCGAGGCGGAGGCCGAGGGCGGCGGCGAAGGCCGCTTCGGCCACACCGGCGTTGGGGCTGGGATGGGCGGGCGGGTGCGCCAGGGCGGCGAGCACGTCCCCGGCCTGGCGGGGCCGGACCGCCGCCACCAGGAGCGCCGTCAGCCGGGCGGGGATCCAGTTGGCGGCGTCGTCGAGCCGGGCGGCGGCCCAGCCGAACCGGGCGTAGCGCTCGTTGCGGTGGCCGACCATGGCGTCGAGGGTGTTCACCGCCCGGTACCAGCCGGCGCCGGCGGCGCCGCCGAGGGCCGCCCAGCAGACCGGCGCCACCACGGCGTCGACCGTGTTCTCGGCCACCGATTCGACCACCGCCCGGGCCACGCCCTTGGCGTCGAGACTCTCCGGATCGCGCCCGACGAGCGCCGGAAGCCTCCGGCGGGCTCCGTCGAGGTCG